>NZ_DASWXE010000039.1:0-16907 GCF_036405635.1 Gemmatimonas sp.
TCCGGCGTGAAGATGCGCACCCGACGGGTCGTGCGCGCATCCTCAGCCGCCATGACGAACGTGCTCTCCGCGTAGTTGAACTCCCGCGTGATGGCCTGCAGCGTTTCCGTGGGAAGTCCTTCAGCGCCAAACACCACGGCAAGCTGATTGCCGGTGAAGGGCACTGACGTGAACACATCGGCGGTGACGTAACGCAGCGTTCGCATGGTCATTCAGTGAAAGAGATCAGGCGCCGAGGAACGGGTACTTCCAGTCGAGCGGCGAGGCGAACGTTTCCTTGACCGTGCGCGTGCTCACCCAGCGCATCAGGTTGCTCTTGGAGCCGGCCTTGTCGTTGGTGCCCGAACCACGCGCGCCGCCAAACGGCTGCTGACCCACCACGGCACCGGTGGGCTTGTCGTTCACATAGAAGTTGCCGGCCGACTGACGCAGCGCTGCCATGGCCTCGCGCACCGCATTGCGGTCACGTGAGAACACCGCGCCGGTGAGCGCGTAGGGCGAGGTGCTGTCGACCGTCTCGAGGATCTCGTGCCACTTGGCATCCTCGTACACGTGCACCGTGAGGATCGGGCCGAACAGCTCTTCGCACAGCAGACGGTAGTTCGGATCCTTGGTTTCCACGATCGTGGGCTGAATGAACCAGCCCTTCGAGTCGTCGGCGCCGCCACCGGCCACGATGCTGGCATTCGCCCGTGCATCATCGAGTGCGCCCTTGAGCCGCGTGAACGCGCGCTGGTCGATCACGGCGCCCACGAAGTTGGAGAGGTCGCGCACATCGCCCTGCTTGATCTCGGCCATCATCGCCACGCAGCGCTCCTTCACCGTCGGCCACAGCGACGCCGGGATGTACGCACGGCTGGCCGCCGAGCACTTCTGGCCCTGGTACTCGAAGGCGCCGCGCACCATGCCCACGGCGAGTGCCTGCGGGTCGGCGCTGGGATGCGCGACGATGAAGTCCTTGCCACCCGTCTCGCCCACGATGCGCGGATAGGAACGGTACTGATTCATGTTGCCACCCACGGTCTTCCACATGCTGTTGAAGACCGCAGTGGAACCCGTGAAGTGCACGCCGGCCAGGTCCCGGTGCGTGAGAGCAATGTCGGAGATCATCGCCGGGTCACCCGGGATGAAGTTGATCACGCCCGGCGGCAGCCCCGCTTCCTCGAGCAACTGCATGGTGTACCACGATGATAGCAGCGCGGTGGCCGACGGCTTCCACAGCACCACGTTGCCCATGAGCGCCGGGGCGCCCGGCAGGTTGCCGCCGATCGCGGTGAAGTTGAACGGCGTGACTGCGTACACGAAGCCTTCCAGTGGACGATAGTCGAGCTGGTTCCACATCGTGTGATCGGACAGCGGCTGCTCGTGATACAGGTCCTGCGCGAACTGCACATTGAACCGGAAGAAATCGATCAGCTCGCATGCGGCGTCGATTTCGGCCTGATGCACCGTCTTCGACTGGCCGAGCATGGTGGCCGCGTTCAGCGTGTCGCGCCACGTGGTGGTGAGCAGTTCGGCCGCGCGCAGGAACACCGCCGCACGATCTTCCCAGCGCCAGCGGGCCCACTCCGTTGATGCCGCCGCAGCGGCAGCGATCGCCTCACGCACGAGTTCGGGCGTGGCACGATGATAGCGCGCGAGCACCTGCTGGTGATCGCAGGGGTTGTGCACTGTACCGATGTCACCGGTCTGGATGCGACGCCCGCCAATGACAATGGGAATCTCGACGGTTTCGCCCGACATCTGCGCAAGGCGCGCCTGGAGGCTTGCACGCTCCGGAGACCCGGGCGCATAGCTGCGCACCGGTTCGTTCACGGCAACGGGCACACGGCGCACACCGTCGAATGGCGCATGAGACATCGGAAATCTCCGGCAAGTCAGGATTTTGAGAGAGAACCTCAGGCCGGGAAAGCTAGCGTCGGGGCGTTCCCTGAGTACCCTTCGCAGATGGTCTACAAGTTCCTCCTCGGGGCCGTGCTCTGCCTGCCGTTGGCAGCGTGTGAGCAGCCCGCCCTGACCTGGGCTGATGCTGCGCCCGAACGCACGGCCAATCCGTCGCCTTTGGCGCACCCGCCGTTCGTGCCCTACGACTCCACGTTGGTGGCCAACACGCCAGCGGCGGACTTCCTCGAGACGCAGGATCGCCTGCGTGAGGCGGGAGCGTCGTCATTGCTGTTTGAACGCCTGTCGGCCATGCCGGAGGCCACGCAGCACCTGACATCGGCGGCAACCATTCCGTCCACGGCCACGGGGCAGGCCACGGATGCCCCACTGGGTGACGGGCTCGCGCCGCTCGATGCCATGCGGTGTGCCCGCTCACTGCGCATCGTGACGGCAGCGGGGCGCGATCCGAAGCAGGGACATGGTCAGGTGGCCGCATGGTGGACGCGGGCTTCCAACGGCCGTGTGTTTCTCATGGCCGCGTGGCGCGATTCCGTGCCGGGTGAGCCGATGCAGCCCACATGGCGTGGCCCGATTCCCGTCGACACGCTCGATCAGGGTCCGGGTGATGCACTGGCTTCCGAGCGTGGCGCATACGGCTGTGCCCGTCCCGCACCCAGTCTCTCGGTGGACAGCATCAATGGCTATGTCCATGTGGCCTACGCACTGACCGGGCCCGAAGGCCCCGGCATCTTCTACGCCCACCAGATGACGCCGCACGCGCTGTTCGAGCCCCCGGTGGCGGTGCTGTATGGGGCACGTCTTGGCGAAGTGCGCGTGGCGTCCGACGGAGATCTCGTCGCGGTCACGTATGAAGATCCCAACGGCCGCGGTCGGGGGCGCGTCGGACTCGCCGTCTCACGTACGGCCGGTCATATCTTTGAGGAGCGGCAGACGGTGAGCGTCGGCAGCACCGACTCACGCGATCCCCATGTGTCCGTGCGTGGCCGCGCCGTGGTCGTGGGATGGAGCGAGTTCGCGACGCCGACCGCTGAACCCACGTTCCTCGTCCGCCGTGCGCGCATTCACTGATCGTCACGCGCCCGGCTTCTTCGGTTTCGCTTCCTCACCACTACGACGTCCATGTTGCTGCTCGGTTCCCACTGCCTCGACGAAGGCGGCATTCCGATGGCCGCCCGTCGCGCCGGTCGCGCGGGCATGCAGGCGCTGCAGGTCTTCAGTGCAGTGCCCAAGTTTTACAACGACAAAGTCGGCGTGAAGCCGGAACGACTCGCGCGCTGGAACGAGGCGCTGGGCATCGCCGGCATCCGTGCCGAGCATGTGATCGTCCACGCGGCCTATGTGCTCAACTGCGCCACGCCCGATGAGGAGAAGTGGGCGCGTGCCGCGGCCGGTCTCGCCAAGGAGTTCGAACGGTCCACATTGCTCGGTGTGGGCGGTGTGTGCTTCCACCCTGGCGCAGCCACCGATGGTGATCGTGACGCGGCCATCGCCCGTGTGAGCGAAGCCATGCGGCGGGCCCTGGCGGCGGTGCCCGAGGGACGTACACGTCTGCTCATCGAGAACACCGCGGGTGCCGGGACCACGGTGGGACGCACGCCCGAGGAAGTGGGGGCCATGCTGCGCGGTATTCCCGACGACCTGCGGCACCGCACCGGTTACGGACTCGATACCTGCCACCTGTTCGCATCCGGCTTTCCGATCGCCGAATCGCGCGCTGCCCTGACCGGCGTACTGGATGCCTTCGAGCAGGCTACCGGTGAACCGCCGGCGTTCCTGCACCTCAATGACAGCGAGGGGGCGTGCGGTTCCAACAAGGACCGCCATCGTTGCATCGGTGAGGGACTGATCGGCGCGACGCCGTTCGGATGGCTGCTGCAGGACCGTCGGGCGCAGGACATTCCGCTCATCCTCGAAACGCCGCAGGAGATCGAGACGGTGGCGGACGACGACGACACCCCCGATCCCTGGGACGTGAAGTCGATCGCGTTACTGCAGACACTCGCACGCGAAACGGCGTAGTCGCGCCGTTTCCCCTGCGCGTTGGATGCACGCAGCGAGCGCATTTCGTCACGCGTCGCTGCGTTTCCGAGGGGGAAACGGCCGCGTGCAGAGGGAAAAACGCAAAAAAAACGTCATTCTCAGAGGGAAAACGCACTTGGCCCTATTGCGCGCCTAACCCGTGATTGTAGTTTGTGGCCGTCCGCGAGGCCCGTTCCGACTTCGCGCGATCAGTCGAGATCCAGTGAGGGCTCGACATGACCCATACGGTCACCACATCAGGAGACGACATGGCCGCTGCGAAGAAGTCCGCGAAGAAGGCTGCAAAGAAGGCTGCTCCGAAGAAAGCCGCTGCGAAGAAGGCTGCTCCCAAGAAGGCCGCGCCGAAGAAGGCTGCTGCCAAGAAGGCTCCGGCCAAGAAGGCCGCTCCCGCCAAGAAGGCGGCCCCGAAGAAGGCTGCCAAGCGCACGCCGAATGCGGCGTTCATGAAGGCGCTGACCCCGAGCGCGGACCTCGCCGCCGTCGTCGGCGACAAGCCGCTGCCGCGCACCGAAGTGGTCAAGAAGCTCTGGGCGTACATCAAGAAGAACAACCTCCAGGACAAGACCAACAAGCGCAACATCAACGCCGACGACAAGCTCAAGGTCGTCTTCGGCGGCAAGAAGACCGTCAGCATGTTCGACATGACGAAGCTCGTGTCGGCGCACCTGAAGTAACCTTCCTCGGTCTTCGCCGTATGTTTGAAGGGGCGCGTCCTGCCGGATGCGCCCCTTTAGATTTCGCCCCGTCTTTGCCGGCTGTCCCCTGTCACTCCACCCGCTCTGCCCGTGGCCACGAAGAAGTCCGATCGTTCCGGTGAACGCTCCAGCGTCTCCGCCCTGCGCAGCGGGAAGTCTTCCTCGAGCGCATCGGGAAGCGGCGTCAGCGCCTGGGAGAACATCAAGGCGGTGCTGGTCACCGTCGCGATCTTCCTGGCCATCCGCACGTTCCTCATCGAGGCGTATCGGATCCCCTCGGGCAGCATGATCCCCACACTGCTCGTGGGTGACTGGCTGTTTGTGAACAAGCTCGCGTACGGCCCGCACGTCCCGTTCACCAGCATCAATCTGCCGGGCTACGATGAACCGGCGCGTGGCGATGTGGTGGTGTTCGTGTCGCCCAACCAGGTCGACCAGCCGGAAGATCCCAACCCCACACTGGTGAAGCGTCTGGTGGCGGTGGCCGGCGACACCATCTGGATGCGTGGCGGGCTGCTCTACGTGAACAACATGGCGCAGCGTCAGGGCTTCGGCGCACAGCAGAATCCGCGCGGCGATGGTGGCTTCTCGCATCCCCTGTTCACCTGGCAGCACCAGTTCGAAGTGCGCGGTACGCCCGGCGGTGACCCGCCGGCTTCTCCCACCCTGGACGATTGGGGTCCGCTCGTCGTGCCGGCCGGTCATCTCTTCATGCTCGGCGACAATCGCTACGACTCCAAGGACGGACGCTACTGGGGCATGGTCCCACGCGAGAACGTGCGTGGTCGACCGGTGTTCGTGTACTACTCGTACAATGCCGACCAGAGCGAGCGCCCTCTCCCGTTCCTCACCGACATCCGGTGGGGACGCATCGGTGACGTGATCCGCTAGCGGCCATGCGACGCCCGCTGGCTTTCGCTGCACTGGTGCTGGGCACCGCGCTGACCACGCCTGCGATCGCGCAGGCGCAGCGTGCCGCGGGTGTCGCGGCGGGCACCGTCCGTACCGACACACTGTGGGCCCAGGCCCTCGGTGTGAAGAAGGCGCTCACGGTGTACCTGCCGCCGTCCTACGCACGGGAAGCCAGTCGCCGCTATCCCGTGCTGTACTACCTGCACGGCAAGACGGGCAATGAGCGCAACTGGGTCGACGCCGGCGCGCTGCATCGCACCATGGACTCCCTCGTGGCGGCCGGTGCACCGGAAGCCATCATTGCCATGCCCGACGGCGACGATGGCTGGTACACCACATGGGGTGTGCTCCCCGACATGGGGCCCTGTGAACGCGATACCACACGCCGCGAGCCCGCCGCCACGTTCTGTGTGCCGTGGACGCGCTACGATGACTACATCACGTACGACATCGTGCGCTGGATGGACAGTCACTATCGCACCCGCGCCGATCGGGCGCACCGCGGCATCGCTGGACTCAGCATGGGTGGGTACGGTGCCATCACCCTCGCCCTGAACTATCCCACGTATTTCGCGGCGGCGGCCAGCCACAGCGGTGTGCTGTCGCCGCGTCTGTTGCCCGACAGTGTGCAGAAATCCCGCGGCGTGGTGTACGCGCGCGACCGTGATGAGATGGCGCTCGCTGCCCGCTCACTCTGGCCGCAGCTGTGGACGGCCTTTGGCCATGACAGCATCGCGTGGCGCGGGCGGGATCCCCAGGTGTACGCCGAACGCCTGGCCGCGCAGGTCAAGGCGCGTCGGGCCGCCTGGCCCGCCTTGCTCATCGATGTGGGTGTGGACGATCCGTGGCGCGCCCAGAACGCGGACTTCAATGCTTCGCTCAACCGGATGGGCGTTCCGCACACCTATGGGGAATGGCCCGGTACCCACAACTGGGACTACTGGCGCGCGCATTCGCCGGAAAGCCTGCGCTTTCTGCTCGATCGCGTCGCGCGCTAGTTCGCAGGAAGTCCGTAGCAACTCCGCCGCAACTCCGCAGGGACACTCTGGGACCGATCGCAGCCCTTCTGGGCTGGCGGCTCGCAGGTGGGGGCGTAGCTTGCGAAGATGTCCCGGTTCTTTCCGCGCGAGGTCATCCATTGGGGCGAAGAGCGATTGCATCCGCTCCGCGCCTTTGCCATCCGCACCGTCGAACCGGCGGGTATCACCGGGATCGTGATGCGCCTCTGGCGTGTCCTGATGCTGGGCACCGACAACTGGGTGCTGTTCGTCGCCGGCGTCACCGTGGCGCAGCTGTTCCTCTGCGGCATGCTCACCTGGCACCTCGGCAACTTCCCCGTCAGGCGCTGGCCGCTACGGGTGCTCGCCTTCCTCATCATCGAGGTGGCCGTCGAGCTGGGCATGAGCTCCCTGCTCATTGCCTTCGGACGGGAGCGGCTGGGCTCCCAGCTCGCAACGTGGGGCGACTGGTGGCCGTTGGCTGCACAGACCCTGTTGCAGCGCGCCGTGGTCATCATCCCATTTGCGCTCGTCCTCGCCCTCGTCGTGCAGTTGGTGCGGCGTACGGTCGACCAGCGCAGCAGCGATCGCGGCAATGATCGCAGCAACGATTCGCGTCAGGACGCCTGGTCGGCGGACTGACCACACCCTCCTTCCCGTTCGTGCACATGGTTCGCACCCGACGTAACGCCCTGCTGGCCAGGACGCTGGTCCTGCCGCTCGCCCTCCCGCTCGCCGCCTCCGTCCTCGGTGCACAGCCAGTGGTCACGCCTGCTACGCCCGGGGCTCGCACGTCAGGCTCCACGGCCGCCGACACGCTGCGGCCATTTGGCACGCTCCGCGAGCAGGCCGCGCAGCAGCAGAAGTGGCTCGAGCTGCGCATGGAGCGCACGCTGCCTGCGCTCATGCGCCGTGAGGGCGTGGACATGTGGGTGGTGCCGATGCGCGAATACAACGAGGACCCGCTCTTCAAGGCGCTGGTCTCGCCCACCACGTTCTCGGCCCGTCGGCGCACCATCTACGTCTTCTTCGACCGCGGGCCGAAGGACGGCGTGGAACGCATCGCACTGGGCGGCACCTCGCAGGGCAACGTCTACAAGGCCGTGCGCAGCATGAAGCCGGTGGCCGCACCGGCTGCCGGCAGCCGCGACGCGAGCCGTCAGGCCGAGCTCTGGGGCGATGAGCAGTGGAACGTGCTCAAGCAGGTGATCGAGGAGCGCAAGCCGCAGAAGATTGCGATCAACACGTCGCGCATCTTTGCGTTCTCCGATGGGCTTTCGAGCGGGGAGAAGGAGGGCATGCTGGAAGCGCTCGGTCCGGCGTGGAAGGCGCGGGTGGTGAACGCCGAGGCGCTGGCCGTGGACATGATCGCTGCCCGGCAGCCGGAAGAAGAGGCGATGTTCCGCGAGCTCAATCGTGTCGCCTGGGAGATCATCAGCGAAGCGTTTTCGAGCAAGGTCATCAAGCCCGGTGTCACCAAGGCTGACGATGTGCTGTGGTGGATGCGTCAGCGCGTGAACGATCTGGGCCTCAGCACCTGGTTCCAGACCAGCGTGGAGGTGCAGCGGCAGTTCGGCAGCCCCGAGCTGGTGGGCGTGAATCCCACCATTCTCCCGGGCGACGTGCTGCACTGCGACTTCGGCATCACCGCGCTCGGCCTCAATACCGACACGCAGCATATGGGCTACGTGCTCAAGCCGGGCGAGACCGATGTGCCGGCCGGACTCAAGAAGGCGCTGCAGGCTTCCAACCGTCTGCAGGACATCACCAACGAAGAGCTCAAGCCGGGCCGCACCGGCAATCAGGTGCTGGCTGCGGCGCTCAAGCGCATGCGCGACGAAAAGATCGACGGCACGCTCTACTCGCATCCGATCGGCCTGCACGGCCACGGTGCCGGTTCGCTGATCGGTCTGTGGGACTACCAGGACGGTGTGCCGGGGCGCGGGGATCACAAGATCATCCCGGGCATGTGGTATTCCATCGAACTGCAGGCCACCACGGCGGTGCCGGAGTGGAGCAACCAGCTCGTCCGTTCGGCCCAGGAAGAGGACATCATCATCGACGCCAGCGGCAAGGTCCGGTGGGCATTCGGCCGTCAGTCCACGTTCCACGTCGTGCGCTGACTAGATTTCCGTATGGCCAAGAACAAGCGATTGATCGTTGTCGGGGACCGCGTGCTCGTGAAAACCGAGGACGGCGATCAGCGATCGAAGGTGGGGCTCTACCTGCCGCCTACGGCGGTGGACAATCAGGCGGTGCAGGGTGGAGAGATCGTCTCCACCGGCCCGGGGCTGGCGTTGCCGGATCTCGCGGAACAGGGCGAGGAACCGTGGCGCATCGGTGGTGCTTCGCATCGTGAAGCCCGCTATGTGCCGATGCAGGCCCAGGTGGGCGACTTTGCGTTGTTTTTCCGCAAGGCGGCCGTAGAGATCACCTTCGAGAACGAGCAGTATCTCGTGGTCCCGCAGGCGGCGATTCTCGCCCTGGTACGTGAACCGCGCGACGATATCCCGGACTACTGATGTATCCAGAAAACATGCTCATCCCCATGCGTCAGGAACTGACGCGCCTGGGCGTCGAGGAACTGCGCACGGCGGAAGACGTCGATGCGCGCATCGGCGGCAACACCGGCACGATGCTGGTGGTGGTCAACTCGGTGTGTGGCTGTGCCGCCCGCAATGCGCGGCCGGCCATCGCCACCGCGCTGGCCCACGCTGTCACGCCCGATGCAAGCACGACCGTATTTGCCGGACAGGATCGTGATGCCACCGAGCGGGCTCGCGACTACTTCACCGGCTACCGTCCGTCGTCACCCAGCATTGCCCTCATGAAGGGCGCCGACGTGGTGTTCATGCTCGAACGCCACCAGATCGAAGGACGCAGCTCGGCCGAAATTGCGGCAGACCTCACCAACGCCTTCGATCAGTACTGTACCGCTTCGGTCTGACACTTTCGGCGTTGGTTGCCGTACGGCTTCCTGACACCTAACGTGGTACCCGTGTGGCGCGCCCCGATTCTTCCGAACGGGGCGCGTTCGCGCGTCGGCCCTTCTGGACCAAGCCCGTTGGGTGTCCATCAAGCGTCTTCGCGTTCATCCACCGTCTGCGTTTCTCCGGAGCTTCTCCATGTCACTCGGCGATTTCCTGCGCAAGCAATTCATCGACGTCATCCAGTGGACCGAATCCGGTCCGGGTGTCCTGATGTACCGCTTCCCCATGCAGGACATGGAGATTCAGAGCGGTGCGAAGCTCACCGTGCGCGATTCGCAGCTGGCGCTCTTCGTCAACGAAGGGCGTGCGGCCGATGCGTTCACGCCGGGGCTGCACACGCTGGTCACGTCCAACCTGCCGATCCTCACCAACCTCCTGAACTGGGACAAGGCTTTCGAGTCCCCGTTCAAGAGCGACGTGTACTTCTTCTCCACCCGTCTGCAGACCGGGCAGCGGTGGGGCACGCAGCAGCCGATCACCATCCGCGACCGTGAATTCGGTGCGGTACGGCTGCGCGCGTTTGGCATGTACGGTTTCCGCGTCGCCAATCCGGCCGTGTTCCAGCAGAACGTCGGTGCCACGGATGCCGAGTACACGGTGACGCAGCTCGAGCCCGCGCTGCGCAACGCGATCATTTCGGGATTCACGTCGGCGTTTGCCAATGCGCAGGTGCCGTTCCTCGACATGGCCGCCAATCAGGCGCAGCTCGCCACGCAGATCGCCGCGTCGGTGCAGCCGGCGTTCGAGCAGCTTGGCCTCAAGCTCGAGTCGTTCACCGTCGAGAACCTGTCGCTGCCCGATGAGCTGCAGAAGCGTCTCGATGAGCGCATCTCGATGAATATCATCGGCGACATGCGCACGTACACGCAGTTCCAGGCGGCGCAGTCCATCCCGATCGCTGCGGCCAACGAGGGTGGCATGGCCGGTCTCGCGGCCGGCCTGGGCGCTGGTGTGGGACTCGGTGGGGCCATCGCCAATGCCCTGTCTGGTGCAGCGGGTGCGCCGCAGTCACCGGGCGTGGCGGTTCCGCCCGAGCGCATGGCGCCGCCGGTGTCGCCCACGGCCGATGCCAAGTTCTGCACGAATTGCGGCACCAGGATCCCCTCGATCGCGAAGTTCTGCTCGGCCTGCGGCACTGCGCAGACCTGACCGTCGCATTCTTCGCACGGTCGAGCCTTCGTGATTCCTGCCTCTGCCGCGGGACGTGAATGGGTGGTGGAGGCGTTCGGGTGTGAGCCCGGGCGTCTCGCCAGCCTGTCGGCCCTGCACGCGCTGTTCGACGCGATGATTGCCGAACTCGCATTGCACCCGGTGGCACCGGCGCAGTGGCATCGCTTCCCGGAGCCCGGTGGCATCACGGGCATGGTGATGCTGGCCGAGTCGCATCTCACGGTGCACACGTTTCCCGAGCATGGTTCGGCGTGCATCAACCTGTTCTGCTGCACGCCGCGCGCATCGTGGGCGTGGCGCGAGCGGCTTGGTGAGCTGCTCGGTGCCGACGACGTGGTGGTGCGGGAGTTCGCGCGCGATTACGTGGGACCCGTGGTGCGCGTGGGTGCGGGAGAGGCACGATGACCGTCCCGCAACCACATGGCGCGACCTGTCCAAACTGTGGAGCGCCGGTGCGCTTCCTGTGGGCGCAGGCGGTGCAGACCACCTGTGCCTACTGCAAGTCGGTGCTCGTGCGTCGCGACCTTGATCTCGCGAAAGTGGGCGAGCAGGCCGACTTTCCGGCCACGGGCTCACCCATCCAGATCGGCACCGAAGGACGGTGGCGCGAGCGCACGTTCGTGGTGGTCGGGCGACTCACGTACGCCTGGTCGCGCGGCCGCTGGAACGAATGGCACTGCATCATGAACGATGGCCGCAGTGCGTGGCTGTCCGACGCGCAGCTCGAGTATGCCATGACGGTGGAGATCGGCGCCTCGAGCGACATGCCCGATGTGAATCAGGTGCAGGTGGGTGAACGCTATACCTGGGGTGACACCACGTATCAGGTGGCGACCATCACCACCGCGTTCTACGTGGGCACCGAAGGCGAGCTGCCGTTCACCAGCTACGACAACAGCACCTCGCGATTCATCGATCTCACCAGCCCCGATGGTCGTTTTGCCACCATCGATGGCTCGGAGCGTCCGCCGCTGTTGTACCTGGGCGAATACCTCGGCTTCGACGAACTGGCGTTTCGCAACCTGCGCGAGTTCGAGGGATGGTGATGACTACTCCCGCGCCGCGGGTGCCAAAAGCGGCTGCGCTCAACTGCAGCTCCTGTGGTGCGGCCATCGAGCTGCACGCCATGGGGTGGGCGGTGAGCGTGGTGTGTGCCGCCTGTGGCGCCACCATGGATGCCACCGACGCCAACCTGCGCATTCTGCAGCATGGCGATGGTGTGCGTCTCAAGCCGAGCATCCCGTTGGGCACGCGGGGCACGTGGAAGGGCACCGCGTGGGAAGTCATTGGCAGCCAGCAGGTGACCATCACCGTGGAAGAGGTGGACTACTCGTGGGTGGAGTACGTCTGCTTCAATCCGTGGCGCGGGTTCCTGTATCTCTCGGAGTATCAGGGACACTGGAACGTCATCGAGAAGCTGCGTCGTGCGCCGGAGCGCGAACGGGGCGGTGTGCGGCCCACAGTCGATCTGGGGGGCGTGACGTACATGCACTTCCAGACCGCGCGTGCACGCACCACCGCCGCGCTGGGTGAGTTCCCGTGGGAACTGCGGGTGGGTGACGAGGTCATCGCGCGCGACTTCGTATCGCCGCCGTATCTGCTGAGCGCCGAGGGCTACGAGGAAGAAGTCACGTGGTCGCAGGGCACGTACACGCCGCCCGATGTGATCGCCAAGGCGTTCAATCTTGGCAAGGACGCGTTGATCAAGCCGATCGGCGTGTTCGCGAATCAGCCCAATCCGTACGGCGACCTTCCAAAGAAGATCTTCAAGCTGTTCGGGCTGTCGGTGGTGGCGCTGTTCGTGATGTTCCTGGCGAACGTGGTGCTGTCGGGCAATCGCACGGTATTCCAGCAGGGATACGCGTTCACGCGTGGCACCGAGGACCAGGCGGCGTTCGTGACGCCGGTGTTCGAACTGGATGGCCGGCCTTCGGCGGTGTCCATCGACATCGAGTCACCGCTCGACAACGACTGGTTGTATCTCACGCTCGCGCTGATCGAGGAGAACACCGGCGAGACGCGCGAAGCGTCGCGGCAGGTGAGCTACTACAGTGGCACGGACAGCGACGGCAAGTGGACGGAAGGTTCGCGCAGTGGAACCGTGCGTCTGGCCACCGTGCCGGCGGGTCGGTACTTCCTGCGCGTACAGCCCGAGGGTGGTGAGCCGGCCAAGCGGGTGGCCAACTACACCATCAAGGTGCGCCGCGACTCTCCGTTCTACGGACTGTACTTCGTGGCGTTCTTCGCACTGCTCATTCCGGCCATCTTCGCGGTCGTGCCGTCGGCGTCGTTCGAGCGGCGCCGGTGGGCGGAGAGTGACCATGCACCCGTCAGCAGCGATGACGATGACAGCGGAGGCGACGATGAGTAGCGCACGCCGAGGAATCGCCTGATGGGTCCTCGCACGTATGCAGTGTGGGCTATGCTCATACTTGGCCTGCTCGGGACGGCGCAGTATCGCGGGTGGTCATTCACACGCGCCGGCATGGCCAAGAACAATCCCCGGTCGGTGCGCGAGAATCCCGGCGCCTACCGTTCCGTCTACTACATTCCGGGGCGTACGCCCCGCGGCAAGTGAGGCCTCGGCACCATGGACATGTTCATGCAGAACCTGATCAACACGGCGGCCTTTGGTCTCATCGGCGTCGTCATGTTCGTCGTGGCGTTTGTCATCATCGACCTGCTCACGCCGGGCAAGCTGTGGGATGAAATCGGCACCAAGCAGAACACCTCGGCCGCCATCCTGATGGGATCGGTCGCGATCGCCCTCGGCATCATCGTCGCTGCGGCGATTCATTGAGCGGCACGCGCCGCTCGCGTCTTTGAGGTAGCCACAGGCTCACCGTGCCGCTTGCGCTTTTTCTCTCGGTCTGCCTGATCGCGGCCTGCGGGCTCATTTACGAGCTGGTGGCCGGTGCACTCGCGTCGTACCTGCTCGGCGACAGCGTCACGCAGTTCTCCACCATCATCGGCACGTACCTGTTCGCCATGGGGATCGGGAGTTGGCTGTCCCGGTTCGTGGTGAAGGGTGTGGTGACGCGTTTCGTGCAGGTGGAGATGCTGGTGGGCGTGGTGGGCGGCCTGTCGTCGCTGCTGCTGTTTTTGTCGTTCGCCTACACCGATGCCTTCCGCCCCACGCTGTATGGCATCGTGCTGCTCATCGGCATTCTGGTGGGTCTCGAGATCCCGCTGCTGATGCGCATCCTGCGCGACCGCTACAGCTTCAAGGATGTGGTCGCGAACGTGCTCACGTTCGACTACATCGGCGCGCTGTTCGCCTCACTGCTGTTCCCATTGCTGCTGGTGCCGCGCCTCGGGCTGGTGCGCTCCGCCCTGCTCTTCGGCGTGATCAATGTGCTGGTGGGCCTCTGGAGCACCTGGCTGTTCCGCGATGCGCTGCCGCAGCGGCGATCGTTGCAGATCACCGGGCTGGTCGCGCTGCTCGTGCTGAGCGGCGGTCTCTGGAAGGGGCAGGCCATCACGTCGCTGGCCGAGGAGGGCATGTACGCCGATCCGGTCATCATGGCGAAGGACACGCGCTACCAGCGCATTGTGCTCACCAGTTGGAAGGACGACCTGCGGCTGTACCTCAACGGCCACCTGCAGTTCGCGTCGCGTGACGAATACCGCTATCACGAGGGGCTGGTGCATCCCGGGCTCGCGGCAGCGCGAGCGAAGGGACGCGTGCTGGTGCTGGGCGGTGGTGACGGCCTGGCGGTGCGCGAGATCCTGCGGTACCCCGACGTGCAGCACGTGACGCTGGTCGATCTCGACGAAGGCATGACGGCGCTGTTTCGCACGCATCCGCGGTTGACCGCACTCAATGCCAATGCGCTCAACGATGCACGGGTGCAGGTGGTGAATGCCGATGCGTTCACCTGGCTCGACAGTCATGCCGCGCAGTTCGACTTCGTGGTGATCGACTTCCCCGACCCGTCCAACTATCACGTGGGCAAGCTGTACACCAGCGCGTTCTATCGGCTGGTGCAGCAACACATGGCGCCGGGTGCCGCGCTGGTGGTGCAGAGCACGTCACCCATGTTTGCGCGGCAGTCGTTCTGGAGCATCGTCACCACGCTCGAGGGGGCAGGGCTGCGCACGTGGCCGTATCACGTGTATGTGCCAAGCTTCGGCGAATGGGGGTTCGTGATCGCGAGCCGCGACAGCTATGCGCCGCCGGCTGCGCTCCCGGAGCAGCTGCGTTACCTCACCGCCTCGACCATTCCGTCGTTGTTCGACTTCCCGGCAGACATGCAGCGGGTGCCGGCGCTGGCCAATCGTCTGAACGACCAGGTGCTCGTGCGCTACTACGAGCACGAGTTCGACGCGATCAACCGCTGATCGCGTGACACCAAGTCGACGCGACCTGCTCAAGTCGCTGGGCGCGATGGCGTTTGCACCAGCGTTCGCGCCAGCTCTGGTTGGGCTTTCGCGCAAGGGCCATGTCATCGGCGGCGGGTTCATCGCCGATGGCAGCGCAACCGGTCACGCGGTACGCGACGGCAGTTTGCGGCAGGGCGCGCGCGGCGCGCGGCGGGAACTGCGCACATCGGTCGCCATCGTTGGCGGTGGCATGGGCGGCCTGTCGGCGGCCTGGCAGCTCGATGCGCTGGGCATGACCGATTGGCTGCTGCTGGAGATGGACACGCACACGGGTGGCAATGCGCGATCCGCGCGTCCCGATGGTGTGCCGCTGGCCGATGCCGCGCGGATTCGGGCTCCGTGGGGCGCCCACTACGTGCCGGTTCCGGATGCCGACGCGGTGCATGTGCGGCGGCTGTTTCGTGAGCTGGGGGTACTGAGCGCCACCGGCGAATGGGATGAGCGCACACTCTGCCACACGCCGCAGGAACGCCTCTGGCAGCACGGGCGGTGGCACGAAGGGCTCGAGCCCATGGATGCGATCAGTGCGGCCGACCGTGCGCAGTTCGCACGGTTCGATGCCCGCATCGACGAGCTGCGTGCCACCCGCATGTTTCGTGTGCCGGGTGCCATGGGACACGAGGCGCGTCGCCGTGCGCTGGCAGCCGGTGGTGCGGCAGCCCGAACGGCGCGCGGAGTCGAGGAACTCGACACGCTCACCGCCGATGCATGGATGCGCCGCGAGGGATTCACCGCGCCTGCTTTGCGCTGGTGGGTGGAGTATGGCACGCGTGACGACTTCGGTGCATCGTTGCAGCAGGCCAGCGCCTGGGCGGCCGTGCACTACTTCGCGGCTCGTGACAGCGAAGAACATGGCCCCCTCACATGGCCCGAGGGCAATGACTTCATCGCACAGGCGCTCACCAAGCGCCTGATGGCGCGTGCGTCACGCGACGGCGGGCCGCGCATTCACACCGGCGCGGTGGCGTGGCAGATCGCGCGCGAAGGCAAGCGCTGGGTGGTGGACACTCCGCAGGCGCGCATCATGGCCGACGCAGTCATCTGGGCGGCGCCGATGTTCGTGTTGCCGCGCGTGTTTCCGACTATCGAGTTGCCCAACGTGCTGGAGTATGCGCCGTGGGTCGTGGCCAACGTGGTGCTGCACCGCATGCCCGACGAACGCGGCGCGCCACTGGCCTGGGACAACGTCATCTACGGCAGCCCGTCACTCGGCTATGTGAACGCCGGGCATCAGCTGTTGGGGCGGCCCACGCTGCCCGTCGTGTGGACATGGTATCATGCCGTGGTCGATCGCCCGGCTGCCGAAGGCAGGCAGTGGCTGCAGCAGCGACCGTGGACCGAATGGCGGGACCAGATCGTGCAGGATCTCACGCGCGCTCACCCGGACATTGCCGACTGCATCACCCGCGTCGATATCATGCGATGGGGGCACGCGATGGCACGGCCCAAGCCGGGACTTCTGCATCGCCTCCTGCGTCTGCGCGATTGGCAAACACCTCCGGGTATGTTTCTGGCCCATGCCGATCTCAGTGGCATGAGTTTGTTTGAAGAAGCGCAGTGGCACGGTGTGGCCGCGGCTACGCGTGCGTTTGCACTGGTTGGAAAGGGTGGCAGTGGTCGGGCTCCGGCCACTCGGGACGATGAGGAGGAAGGGCGATGAACACGGACGCGATGCAATGGCCCGAACCGGCGCCATCACTGGCCCGGGCGGTGGCTGCCGAATTCCGTCTGCTCAGCGAGATCGGGCGGGGCGGCATGGGCGTGGTGTACCTCGCCGAGGACACGCGTCTGCTGCGCCGCGTCGCGATCAAGAC
>NZ_DASWXE010000040.1:0-28728 GCF_036405635.1 Gemmatimonas sp.
CTCGCGCAGCATTCGTCGCAAGAACGAAGAGCTCTACTGGTCGTTCATTCCGCGCCAGTTCAACCTGTACCGACTCTCCCTCGCCGGTACGCTGACGTCGCTCGATGTGCCGTCGCGGCGCATCCAGACGATCACGCCGTACGTGCTCTCGGCCGTGCAGCAGCGCTGGGTGAACGATGTGAAGACGCAGAAGACGCCCACCGAGTTTGGTGGTGAGATCAAGTACGGTGTCACTCCGGCACTCACGCTCGACCTCACGTACAACACCGACTTCGCGCAGGTGGAAGTGGACGATCAGCGCGTGAACCTCACACGCTTCCCCGTATTCTTCCCGGAAAAGCGTCCGTTCTTCCTCGAAAATGCCGGTGTGTTCTCGGCGGGCACACCGCAGGCGGTGGACCTGTTCTTCTCACGGCGTATCGGCATCGCTTCTGATGGATCACCGCAGCCCATCGTGGGTGGTGGCCGTTTGTCGGGACGTGTGGGGCAGACAACAGTGGGTTTGCTGCAGATGGTGACTGAGGCGCCGAATGACAGCCTTCCCGGCCAGTCGTACTCGGTAGCTCGTGCCACCCGCGAGTTGTCGTCCCGCTCGCGCATCGGTGTGATGGCCGTGCAGCGTCTCTCCATGGAAGACGGCGCCGATGTGAATCGCACCTTTGCCGTGGATGGACGCATCGGTCTGGGCCAGGCGTGGACCAGTGATTTGTGGGCCGCGCGCACGACCACGCGGGGACGCGATGGCAACGACCGCGCTTTCAGCGGACGTATCGCGTATCAGACCAATGTGTGGAACCACAACGCGCGGTACGCGGAAGTCGGTGCCGATTTCAACCCGGAAGTGGGCTTCATGAGCCGCCCGGGTGGTTACCGCACGTACGATGCGTCGGTCATGCGCCTGATCCGCAAGCCCGAATGGTCGTGGTTCAAGCAGTGGAATCCGCACGTGAGCTACCGCAACGTGACGGGTCTGACGGACGGTTTCTACCAGACCGGCTACTGGCACATCGACCTTACCGAGTTCGAACTGGCCAACGGCGCGCGCTTCGGCCCGGAATACAACATCTCGCATGAAGGTCTGCAGGCGCCATTCACCATCGCGCCGGGTGTGGTGATTCCGGTTGGCCAGTACGACTGGGGCACGTTTGGGTTTGACTACAACACCGATCCCAGCGAGAACGTGTCGGCGGTGGGTCGCTTCGACGTGGGTCCTTTCTGGACGGGCACGCGCCGTGGTGGCAGCGGTACGGTGACGGTGCGCCGCGGTGCGACGTTCTCGGGTTCGTTCACGGTGGACTACAACGATGTGACGCTGCCGCAGGGCGATTTCAAGAGTTCGTTGCAGGCGCTGCGCCTCAACTACTTCTTCTCGCCGCGTGTGTTTGTGCAGACACTCACGCAGTACAACAACCAGCAGGAGATCTGGTCGGCGAACGTTCGCTTCGGTTGGCTGAACACGGCGGGTACTGGCTTGTTCATCGTGTTCAACGAGGGACGCACGGCCAACGGCTTCTTCGACTGGAATCAGCGTCAGCAGCGTTCGGTGTTCGTGAAGTTCACGCGGCAGTTCGGCACCGGCGGCTGAGTTCGCACGTCTGGTACGGTGCAGCTCGTGTAGGGGTTTTACCGATGGCGGCACGCCCTCGAATCATGCATGTTGCCGATGCAGAGTGAGGGCGATGCCTCCACAGCGCTGCGGCAGATCGGGGATCGATCCCGATTCCTCGCGGTCCACCCGGAGGCGTAGTGCAACGACGTTGCGTGCATCGACCCGCTGCAACATTCCACCACAGTGTGGAACGCGCCGTCATCAGGATTTTCAGTCCCTGATGATCGGGTGTCGACGTGGACTCAGAGGGCAAGCATGCTCTCGCGACCAAGTCGCTACGAATCTCCACGGACGACACAGAGAAGCGTCGGGGCACCATGCCCGGCGCTTCTCGCATTTGTGGGACATATTTCGGGCTCATGCCGCGCCAAACGCCGGCGCCGTCAGTCCCCGCCTTCCCCACAGCTCGTGCCCCTCAAGGACTTCCCCGACCATCACGACGCGGAGCTCGTGCTCAAGCTCTATGAACTGCGTCGCGAAGCCGTCATGCGTGATTCCCGCTCGCAGGTCATCACCAAGTTCCTCCCGACCAGTTTCGAGGACGTGGTGGCGATCACGAAAGCGGATCATCCGCTCAACGCCGCCTTTCGTCAGGTCTCGACCTACTGGGAGATGACCTACGCGATGGCCAAGCACGGTGTCATCCACACCGACTTCATGCTCGAGAGCAATGGCGAAGGGCTGCTGCTCTTCTCGCGCATCGAACCATGGCTCGAGGAATATCGCACGCAGGTGAACGCCAACGGCTTCCGCAACGCGGAGTGGGTCGCGACCAACAGCGAGATGGGTCGTGCGATCGCCGAGCGGTTTCGCAAGCGCATGCAGGCACAGCTGGCAGCAGCGAAGCCGGCGTCCTGAGCGGTCGGGCAGGATCATTGCGAGCGGCGCCGGCCAAGAACAGGTCGGCGCCGCTCGTTAGTTCAGATGGCTATCGCGGCGACGTGCCGGCCACCACCGGCAACTGACGCTGCTGCCAATCCTGATAGGAGCCGTCGTAGAACCGCGCGGGCAAACCGAGTGCGCGCGCCGCGACGTACGTCATGCTCGCCCGATAGCCCACCCAGCAGTACGTGACCACTGTGTCACCTGCCCGCATGCGCTCGGCGTACAACTGACGTAGCTGCGTGGAATCGCGCAGCTGGAAGTGCTTGTCGTCGGTGAACAGCTGCTCCCATTCGAGCTGACGCGCGCCCTGCAAGTGACCGGCCGATGGCATGCCACTGCGGTTGCCACCGCCGGCATACTCACCGTCTGTGCGTGTGTCGATGAGTGCGATACGTCCCTGCTGCTGTGCGTTGGTGATCCAATCAGACGTCGCGACGAGATCCTGGCGCACGCGCGGCGTAAAGGTGCCGCGCTTCACCGTCGGCGCGTTTGTGGTCATCGCGCGATTCTGCGCCTTCCACCGTGCCACACCACCGTCGAGAAACGCCATCGAGCCGTGCCCCAGGTAGTCGAGGGACATGAGCGCGCGTGCTGCCATCGGCGATTCCTGTCCGGTGGTGACCACCACCGTGCTGTTGTCCGACACACCGAGATTGCGGAACAGGGCAGCCAGGCTGTCCACGTCCGGCAACTCGGTGGTGAGCGGGCCGCGCCGCGTGGTGAATGCGGAATAGGGCACCACGCGCGCTCCAGGAATGCGCGCAAGGCCCGACGAATCCTTGGATTCCACCTGGATGATCACCAGGCTCGGATCGTTGAGCCGTCCGGCCAGCCATTCCGTGGACACGATCTTGAGTGGAGAAGCCGTCTGAGCGTGGGCCTCTGGCGAGCCAACGGTAAGAGAGGCCGTCAGCAGAGCCGTGGTCGTGAGAGCAGAAAGGCCGGTCGAAGGCGAGGAACTGAAGCGTCGGGTCCGCATGGGCATTGGCATGGTGATCCGGGGCAGGAGAAACACAGTTGGGAAATGCCCACGAAGCATGGCAAAAAGTGCCGAAAGGGTGTGAGTGGCTGAAAAGCCAGTTTCCGATAGTTTTCGGCCATGTCTCCAGATTCGCACGCCGCACCGATCGCCGTCGCCATTCTGATCCTGCCATCGGTGGTGCCCTTCGACCTGGGCGTGCCCATGCAGGTGTTCGGGTATCCGGGCACCGACCTGGGCGTGAAGCGCTACCACGCGACGCTCTGCGCACCGCAGCCCGGGCCGGTGCGCACCGCCAATGGATTCGACGTGATGGTCACGCGTGGGCTCAGCGCGCTCCGTCACGCGCATACCATCGTGTTGCCGGGTGTGCACGATCTCGATCTCGTCATTCCACGTACGGTGAGCGTGGCGCTGCAGCGTGCGGCGGGCCGTGGCGCGCGCCTCGTGTCGATCTGCTCCGGTGCCTTCCTGCTGGCCGAGGCCGGGTTGCTCGACGACCGGCGCGCGACGACACACTGGATGGACGCGCCGTTGCTGGCGTCGCGCTATCCGCGTGTGCACGTCGATCCTGATGTGCTGTATGTGGACGAAGGGCAGGTGCTCACATCGGCCGGTATTGCGTGCGGTATCGATCTTTGTCTGCATGTAGTGCGCAAGGACTTCGGCGCGGTGGTGGCCGCTACGGTGGCGCGTCGTTTGGTGGTGCCACCGCACCGCGATGGCTCCCAGGCGCAGTTCGTGGATCGTGCGATGGTGACCGAGGACACCGGATCGCTCGAGGCCACACGGCAGTGGGCACGCGCACGACTCGAATCGGTTGCGACTGTCGACGAAATGGCGCGACACGCCGCGTTGCCACTGCGGACTTTCACCCGCCGCTTTCGCGCCGAGGTCGGGACATCACCGCTACAGTGGTTGCTCATGGAACGCTTGCAGCGGGCGCGTACATTGCTGGAGTCTTCAGCATTGCCGCTTTCGCGCATCGCCGAGCAGTGTGGGTTCGGATCGGTGATTTCGATGCGGGCGCATTTCCGCAGTCAATTGCACACCAGTCCGCACGCCTACCGCCGCGCATTTCGCGCGCAACTCTAGGATCGCATGTCCTTTCGATTTCCTCTGATGCGTCGTGATCGGCGATCAGTCATGGCACTGAACGCCGTGGCATCGGCTCTGATGGCCATGATGCCGGCTGCTGCCCTGGCGCAGGGCACCACCCGGGCGGTGGTCACGCCCGTTGCTCCCACGCCGAACTGTCCTGATTGCGCGACCTGGAATGCACCCCACGCGCCGTTCCGCATCTTCGGCAACAGTTACTACGTGGGCACCGATGGACTGAGCGCCATTCTCGTCACGTCGCCCGACGGGCATGTGCTGGTCGATGGTGCGTTGCCTGAGTCCGCACCGCAGATCGTGGCGAGCATCGAAGCGATGGGATTTCGCGTGGGCGACATCAAACTCATCGTGACTTCGCATGTCCACTTCGATCATGTGGGAGCGATCGCCGAGATTCAGCGACTCTCGGGTGCCACGGTGGCGGCGAGTCCATCGAGTGCACGTTGGCTGGAATCGGGGCAGCCCCAGAAAGACGATCCCCAGTACGGCCTCAACCCCGGCTTTGCTCCCGTGAAGCGGGTGCGTGTGCTGCGTGATGGAGAAGTAGTGAAGGTCGGACGGTTGTCGCTCACCGCGCACTTCACGGGTGGTCATACGCCCGGGGGGACGAGCTGGAGCTGGCGATCGTGTGAAGGCACCCAGTGCTACGACATCGTGTATGCCGACAGTCAGACGCCCATCTCGGCCGACAACTTCTACTTCACCCGGAGCACCACCTATCGCACCGGCGTAGAGGATTTTCGCCGCGGACAGGCACTGCTGAGCCGCCTTTCGTGTGACATTCTGATCACGCCGCACCCGGGGGCGTCTTCGCTGTGGGAGCGACTGGCCGACAGCAGCAGAACCGCGTCGCCGGTCGGCGCGGGTGGCACACGAGACACCCCGCGCCTGTCACTGGTGGACCGCGAAGCGTGCCGCCGCTATGCCGCGCGCTCCGCGGATGCGCTCGACAAGCGGCTGGCGAAGGAGAAGGCTGCGGCACGTTGAGCGCGCGGCTATGGTATAGGCTCTCGTACACTTCCAGGAGATTCTCCGCATGCGCATCGGTCAGACCGCTCCCGATTTCCAGGCCAACACCACCCATGGACCGATCCGGTTCCATGAATGGCTTGGAGATTCGTGGGGCATCATCTTCTCGCACCCGAAGGACTTCACACCGGTCTGCACGACGGAGCTCGGCTATGTGGCGCGCCTCGCGCCGGAGTTCGCGAAGCGCAACGTGAAGGTGATTGGCCTGTCGGTGGACCCGACCGATCGCCACAGCGAATGGGCGAAGGACATCCAGGAGACGCAGGGCTACATGCCCGAGTTCCCGATGATCGGTGACACGGAGCTGGCAGTATCGAAGCTGTACGACATGCTGCCGGAAGAGGCGGGCGAGAGCTGCGAAGGGCGCACGGCCGCCGACAATCAGACGGTGCGCACGGTCTATGTCATCGGGCCGGACAAGAAGATCCGCCTGATCCTCGCGTACCCGATGACCACGGGCCGCAATTTCGACGAGATCCTGCGTGTGGTCGATTCGATGCAGCTCACGGCGAAGCATCGCGTGGCCACGCCGGCCAACTGGCAGCATGGCGAAGATGTGATCATCGCCGGATCGGTGTCCAACGACGAGGCGCGCACCATCTATCCTGACGGCTGGAAGGAACCGAAGCCGTACCTGCGTATCGTGCCCCAGCCTGGCGCGTAACACGCTCGATTGACGGGCTCGGTCAGCTCGGTCAGCTCGTACCGATCGCGCTGCGCACGAGACGCAGCAGGTCGCTGGAAGCAAAAGGTTTGTCGATGCGGTGCACGTCGCGCAGGTGGGCGACGCGCTCCCCATCGATGGCCGCACCGAAGCCGGACGCCAGAATAATCGGTGTCGTATCACCGGATGCGCGCAGACGCTCCACCAGTTCCATGCCCGTCATCACGGGCATGGTCTGGTCGGTGAGCACCAGATCGAATGCCGGGCCGGCCATGGCTCGCTCCAACCCCACGGCCCCGTTGTTGGCCATGGTGACCTCGAATCCACTGCGCTCGAGCAAGCGGCGCATCACGCCAGCGACGGCGTCTTCGTCGTCCACCAGCAACACGCGCAGGCGACGCCCCGCCTCGATGGGTACCGGTGTCGTCGCCGGTTGGATTTCCGGCTCGTTCACGCGGGATGCGGGCAGATGGATCTCAATGGCTGCTCCCTGACCTGGCTCGGAGGTCACGTTGATGGACCCGCCGTGCGACGTGACGATGCCGTGCAATACGCTCAGTCCAAGACCTGTCCCATGTCCCACCGGCTTGGTCGTGAAGAACGGCTCGAACGCACGGGCCCGGACTTCGGGAGACATCCCCACACCGGTGTCGGTGACAGTCAGTGCCACCGATTCTCCGTCGCCATTGGCGCTGGTGTCCGACAGCCAACGCAGGTGAATGCCGAGTGTGCCGCCGTTGGTGGCGCGCATCGCGTACTCGGCGTTGGAGCAGAGATTGAGCAGCAACTGCTGCAACTGCGTCGCATCACCGATGACCGTGGCTCCGGGGGCCTCGTTGGTGATGATCACCTGCACCGTGGACGGAATGGTGGAGCGCAGCAGCGAGTGAGTCTCGTTGAGCAATGCGGAGAGCCGTACCGGTTCGCGGCGCAACTCGGTGCGTCGACTGAACGTGAGGATCTGGCGCACCACTTCGCGTGCCCGGTGACTGGCCACGAGCAACTGGGACAGGGCTTCGCCGGCGGGTGTCGATGACCCGACATCGCTGGATGCGAGCTCCGCGTTGGTGTGAATGACCGTGAGCAGGTTGTTGAAGTCGTGCGCCACCCCGCCGGCGAGGGTGCCCATCGACTCGAGTCGTTGCGCATCGCGGAGCTGCGATTCGAGCTCGGCCCGTTCGTCTTCCAGTCGCTTGCGTTCACGCAGGTCGCGCATTTCGAAGTGATCGAGCACCGCCGCGTCGATGGGAATGCGGGTATGCCACACTTCCACCGGAATTTCTTCACCATGATCGTCCACCACCTCGCACTCCCGACGATGCGTGGGGCTGTCACTGGCCAGCAATGGTGCGACACGTGGGATGAGTGTGGAGACCGGTCGCCCGATGAGCGGCTGGGCGCGCGTCTGCAGCAACTGTGTGACGGCACGATTGGCCTGCAGGACGACACCATCGGCCACGAGTAGCTGCGGGTTGGCGCCGTCCTCGAACAGGCGACGGAAGCGCTGTTCGCTGGTGGCCAGTCGCTGCTCGTTGGCTTCTGCCTCCCGTGCACGCAGCACTGCGCTGCGATTGCGCCGACGATCGAGCAGCACGCCGGCGCCGAGTAACAAGGCACCATACGTGATGAGTGCCAGTGGAGAGCGCCAGGTGGGAGGCATCACCACGAACTGCGTTTCGCTGCTGACGGCCTCGAGGCCACGATAGTCCACGGCCCGCACCCGGATGGTGTGACGGCCCGGCGACAGGGTGGGCAATGTCGCGCTGCCGCGATCGGTCCAGGCGGGCGTCGTGATGGGTGTGCCGTCGAGCTCAAAGCGATACAGCGTTTCTTCTTCGCGATGAAACGTCATCGCATACGCGTCGATCTCCACGCGCGACTCGGCTTGTGCCAGTCGTGCGCCTTGCGTGATCAGCATTCCGTTGCCGTTGCGCAGCTGGACCAGCGAGAGGAGCGGTCGCACCTCGTGGCCACGCCGCCCTTCGACATTCGCAAAGCCGACGCCAAGTGGCGTGCCCACCCAGAGACGGCCGCGGCTGTCGAGCGGTCCGATGGTGGAGACATAGGGATGCGGGAGCCCGTCGAGATCAGTGAACGATTCAGCGACGGCCAGGGAATCGTCGAACGATCGGCCCAGCGTGGCGACGGTGAGGCCACGCGATGAGGCGATCGCCAGGCGGCCGTCAGGCAGTGCCGCGAGATCCTTTACGTCGTCGCCGAGCAGTCCGCGGAGATGATCCGCTGTGAACAGTCTCCAGTCGGGCGCGCCCCCACAGCTGCGCAGCATGGCGAGACCATCCGAACCACCCAGCACGAGCGCGCACTCGCCGGACGGCATGCGAAACGCGACCACATCCACCGGGTTGCCGATGGGCGGCCGATCATTCGACAGCACTTCCCACCGCTGTCCGTCGAACCGGTCGACCTGTCCATTGGCCAATGCCACCACGAGTTGCGGGCGACCGCTGGTGGAGTCGATGGCGGCGGCGCGTGCGCCAATGGGAAACTCGGGCCATCGCGTGAAGACGGACGGCGCTGACTCGTACCAAGCGCCGCGGGCAGACACCACGATCAGCGCCTGTGTGCCGACTGGCGTGGGTCCCTCGAGCAGGTCGAAGATGAAGTCACTCTCGCCGGCATTGATGCGGAGTGTCCACTGTTCTCCAACGCGTTCGAAGAACCGGCCCTCGGTGGATGTGAAGAGGCGATTGGGCTTCGTTCCGGTGGAGAGGTGGAGCCGGGTGCGTGGATCACTGCCACCGCGAGTGGACTCGTTGGTGCGCACGGCCCGGAAATCCGGAAGGCGAAAGGCGCCGAAGTTCATGCCCCAGAACCACAACGTGTCGCCCACATGCTGCGGTGCAGCCCCGACGATGGGATGCCCAAGCAGTGCCGGAATCGACGAAACGCGGCCGGCCACACCTACGGTCAGGCGCAGCAGCACGCCGCTGCGAAATCCGATGTAGATGGATGGGTGTCCGAGTCCGTGATCGACGGCCTCCAGGACCTGCACGCGAGATCCCAGCGTACGGGGGCTGAGTTCGAGCGGCTGCCAGTGTTGGTCGTCGCGTGAGCGGAATACATGCCCGCTGGTCGCGCCAATCCATGTCTCGATGGCGTCGTTCACACGCACGCGCAGGACGCGCGCGATGGAGCCCGTCGGTCCGATGCGTTGCCAGCGACGGCCCACCAACAGGAAAGCGCCGTCCTCAGTGGCCACGATGGCCGATGCGGAATCGCCGGCTGGCGTGAGGGCCAGATGCTCGACGTTCAGGTTCTGCAGCCCGTCGGCCGTGGTATTCCAGGTGGTCCACTGCCCACCAGCGAGTCGGGAAACGCCACCGCCACGAGTGCCGACCCAGAGTTCGGAGACACCGTTGATGCTCCGGGTGACGACCATGGCGTCGCGGTCGATGACGCCGCGTGGCAGGGGCAGGCGGGTGAGCAGGCCGCTGTCCTTCGCAACGAACACGCCTCCGGATGCACCGATGATCAGGCGGGGCGTGCTGTCGCCGCGCGCTTCGAGCGTCGCAGAATAGATGGGCGCAGACTCGACGGGCAGTTCGAACCGGCCCACCCATTGACCGTCACGTTCGATGCTGATGTAGCGGTTGTGGACGTGGTAGCGCTCATGCGGGGACGCATCGAGCACCATACGGATCAGCCCGTCCGTTACCGTCGGGGGAAGCGGGAGCGGCGCCCACGAGCGTCCAGTGAAATAGCGGGCGCGGTCGGCCGTACCCAACAGGACGCTGCCGTCTCGTGACCGGGTCAGTGAATGGAGCGGCGAATCGGGCAGGCCGTCGCGACGGCCAAAGGCCGAGTAGGCGACGTCGTCCAGCTCGAGGACGCCGGCGCCGGAGAGGGGCGCGGGTGCTGAGCGTGGACTGGGGTTCTGTGCTGCGAGGGGCCGAGTGCCGACGGGAAGCGTCGCGCCGAGGAAAGCCGAGAGCCACAGGGCCCTGAACAGGATCATGGGGCTGAAGATAGCGCCGCATGTCATCTCTGGTGCGCGCTCCGCCCCCGAGCGATCGGCGGTGGCTCCATTCGGTGGCGACCCCACTGGGAGCGGTTTGGTATTAATCCCGATAGCTTCGTTCGTTATACTTGCTAGTCTATCAGGTTCTGCTCAGCACCCGGCATGCGGCAAGCTTCGGCGCCGCCCGCCGATCGTCAATCTGCCGTGATGTCCATGTCGTCCCGTATCTTCGATTCCAGCACATACAAACGACATTATAGCATCATAAACGAGCCTCAATCGGCTCATTTTGTCGTTGTGATCGAAATGCTCCCGGAATACGCATGACGGCGACATCGGTGCAGAAAGGCGTCGAGACCAGCCGAGCAGGCATCGGGAGCCCATCAGAACAGGGGGCCGCGGTGCTGGCCGGGTACCGCCGCCAGATCCGCCGCCGGGTGGCGCTGTTGGTGCTGCTCACCCTCGCCATTGTCGTGGCGCTCGTCGCCGATGTGCTGACGGGGCCGTCGGACCTCGGGATCTCGGAAGTGCTGGGCAATCTCCTTGGTGATGGGCCGATGGACGAGACCACGCTCATGATCATCCGGGAAGTGCGCTTGCCCGGTGCCGTCATGGCGCTGCTCGTCGGTATGGGATTGTCGCTGGCGGGGGCCGAGCTGCAGACCACGCTGCGCAATCCGCTGGCGAGTCCGTTCACACTCGGTCTTTCCTCCGCCGCGATTCTTGGTGCGGCGCTGGCCATCGTGCTCGGCGTGCGCATCCCGGGCGTGCCGGATCACTGGGTGATTTCCACCAACGCGTTTGTTTTTGCGTTTGGGTCGGTGCTCCTGCTGCAGGCGGCGGTGCGGCGGCGCGGGTCGTCCACAGAATTGCTGGTGCTGCTCGGCACGGCGCTGTTCTTCACGTTCAATGCGCTGGTGGCCATCCTGCAGTTCATTGCCGGTGAGCAGGCGCTGCAGCAGCTCGTGTTCTGGACCATGGGCAGTCTCGGACGCGCCTCATGGCCGCGTGTGCAGCTGGTGGCCATCGTGGTGGCCTGTGTGGTGCCGTTCACGTTCCGTGCGTCGTGGCAGCTCAATGCGTTGCGGCTTGGTGAGGAGCGGGCGCACAGCTTCGGTGTGAATGTGGCGCAGCTGCGTCGCGCGTCGTTGCTGCGTATCAGCTTGCTCACCGCCACGGCGGTGGCGTTTGTGGGCACGATCCCGTTTGTGGGGCTCGCCGGTCCGCACATCGCGCGCATGCTGGTGAGCGAAGACCATCGCTTCTTTCTGCCGGCGAGTGCGCTGAGTGGGGCGCTGGTGGTCTCGTTGGCGTCGGTGGTGAGCAAGTTGATCGTGCCTGGCGCGATCCTGCCCATCGGCCTCGTGACGGCCCTGATCGGCGTGCCTTTTTATGTCGTGCTGATCTTCGGTACCCGCGGAGGCGCCCGTTCATGAGTGCAGCACAGGCACGCATGCCAGGGCCGCTCGAGATTCGCGGCTTGTCGGCGGGATACCGGCATCGCCCGGTGCTGCACGATCTCACACTGCCGCCGCTGCACGGGGGCCAGCATATCGCGCTGGTCGGACCAAACGGCGCCGGGAAGTCGACGTTGCTGCGCGTGTTGGCGGGGCTGGTGGAAGGGCGTGGCACGGTGCGCTTCGACGGCCTGGATCTGCTGCAGGTGTCGGCGATGCAGCGCGCGCAGCGCGTGGCATTCATGCCGCAGACGTTACCGCAGGATGTGACGCTGTCGGTGCTCGATGGCTTGCTGGGCGCGCTCAAGGCCTCGCCGCTGTCTCCGCCGGTGGAAACCATGGAAGAGGCGCAGCAGCGCGGCATTGCGGTGCTCGAGCGCATCGGGATTGCGCATCTCGCGCTGCAGCCGTTACAGCATCTGTCTGGTGGCGAGCGGCAGCTGGCCGGGTTGGCGCAGGCGATCGTGCGCGAGCCGACGATGCTGCTGTTGGACGAACCCACCAGCGCGCTCGACTTGCGCCATCAGGTGACGGTGATGTCGATCGCGCGCACGCTGGCGCATGAAGGTCGGCTGGTGATCTCGGTGCTGCACGATCTCACGCTCGCCGCACGCTGGGCCGACCAGCTGATCGTGCTCGATGGTGGACGCATTCAGGCGATGGGGGAGCCGAGTGCGGCGCTCACCTCGCCGCTGTTGTCGCGCATCTATGGCGTGGACGCGCGCGTGGAGCCGTGTTCGTTCGGGTATCCGCAGGTGATCGTGGACGGCACCCGCGAACGCACGGTGGCCGAGGATCGTGGACGTGGCGCCGGAGTACCGGCGTGAACACGCCCTTGGCAGGCGCGCAGCAGGATGCACGGCAAGGCCGCCTGGTGCTGGTGGCCGATGCGGTGTCGTGGACGCTCGCCAGTGCCGAAGGGGTTCGCTACGAGGTGCGTGTCGCGTGGCCGGTGCAGCCACCGCCGCCGGCCGGCTATCCCGTGATCTATCAGCTCGATGGTGATGCGACGTTTGCGACGACGGTGGAGTCGATGCGCACGCGTGCCCATCGTTCCGATGCGACCGGCGTAGCCCCATCGCTTGTTGTGGGGATCGCGCCAGCTGCGGTTGTTGCGAGTGCGCGAGAGCGTCATGCGACGGAGCGTCATGAGCGCCGGTCCGACGACTTCACGCCGACACAGGGCGCCGCGCAGTTCCGCACGTTTCTGGAGCACGTGGTGCAGCCTGCCGTGCAGGCCGCGTTTGCTGTGGACACCCGACGCACCACACTGATCGGTCACTCGCTGGGCGGCCTGTTCGTGCTGGACACGCTGCTCGAGGCGCTGCATCGCGGCACGTCGCCGTACCAGACCTATGTGGCGATCAGTCCATCGATCTGGCGTGGCGGTGAAGCGCTGTGGCAGGCGCCGGAAGGTGGCGGGGCCGCGACGTCGTTTGCTGCGCGTGTGCTGCTCACGGTGGGTGAATACGAGCAGGCGTTGGCGCCGTGGCAGGCCGAACAGGCGAACGCCGCCGAGATTCTCGAGCGCCGGCAGGCACGCCGCATGGTGGACCAGGCGCAGGAATTCGCGGCGCATCTGGCGCGCGTTGGGCCCACGTTGGATGTGCAGTGCCGCGTGTTTGCCGGTGAGGATCACGCGTCGGTGGTGCTGCCCACGATGAGCGCCGCGTTGCGCCTGGCGAGCGGGATTCGATGACCGCACCCACGGCCAGCCTCCTGCTCGATGTGTCGCCGCTGCGGGCGAGTCCTGATTTCCGCATGCTGTTTGCGGCGCGCACGATCTCCATCCTGTCCATCGGCGTGATCAGTGTCGCGGTGGGCTGGCAGGTGTTCGAGCTGACCGGCTCGTCGTGGCATGTGGGGCTGGTGAATCTCTGTCTCGCCGTGCCGATGACCATCGGGCTCATGGTGGGTGGCGTGATGGCGGATCGGTTCGATCGCCGACGGCTCATCGTGAGTTCACGCAGTGTGTATGTGCTGGTGGCGGCGCTGTTTCTCATCAACACGTTGCTGCCGCGGCCGCAGCTGTGGATCATCTATCTCGCGTCGACCATTGCCGGCGCGATCAATGGCATCAGTGCGCCAGCGCTCATGGCCGCCATGCCGTCACTGGTGCAGCGCGCGCAGCTCGCGGCCGCGGGCGCCCTCATCACGGTGTCGAGCCAGGCGGGCGCGATGCTCGGGCCGTCGCTTGCGGGTGTGGCCATCGGTGCGTGGGGGCTCACCACGTCGTATGGTCTCGTGGCGGTGGGGGCGGTGCTGACACCACTGCTGCTTTCGCGCATGAAGCCGTTGCCGGCGGGGCCGGGCGTACCACTCGGGCCGCTCGCGGCGGCGCGCGAGTCGTGGCAGTTCACGCGCACGCATGGTGTGGTGGGCGCGCTGTTGCTGCTCGAGATCCCCGTCGCGCTGTTTGCGTCGCCCGGTTCGCTGTTCCCCGAACTCGCGTCATCGCGTTTCGCCGGTGCCTCGCTGCCGTGGGGCGGCCCCATCATGGACGGCGCCATCGTGGCCGGTTGGCTCTACTCGGCGCCGGCGGTCGGCGCGTTCCTGTCATCGATCTTCTCCGGCTGGACGGGGCGCACCCGCGATGCTGGTGCCATGCTGGTTTTCACCACCGTGCTGTGGGCGGTGGGCACGATTGGGCTTGGTGTCGCGTCGTCGGTGTTGGCGGCGGTGATCGCGCTGGCGGTGGCGGGCGCGGGTCGCGCGCTGTCAGAGATTCTCCGTCGTGCCTTGCTGCAGTCTCACACGCCGGATGGACTGCAGGGCAGAGTAGGCAGCCTTTGGCTCGTCCAGGCCGTGGTGCTGCCGTCTATCGGTATGGCACTCGCCGGCGCCGCGGCGCGCTGGCTGTCGCCGCATCGTGTGGTCACGATCGGTGGCGCGATCGCACTGATCGGCACACTGGCCATTGTCCTCGCGTTTCCCGCCATCCGGCGTGAAGGACAGCCGTCATGAATTCTCTCCGTTCGTTCTCCTTCTCATCGTTCCCGAGAGGCACTCCGTGATTCGTACGTTCCTGCCGTTGCTGTTGGCCACGATTGGTGCAGCCGGCGTGGCATCGGTAGCGAGCACTGCGCACGCGCAGGCAGCGCCCCGCACGACGGCGCGTGCCGCCGCGCCGGCCGCGCAGGGGCCGGTGCAGTTCACCGACATCTCGGGGCGTCGCATCGCGCTCGCCAAGCCGGCGTCGCGTGTGCTCATCGACGACGGGCGCTTTCTGATGGCGATGGCGCTCATCGATCCCGATCCGGTGCGCGCTCTGGTTGCCTGGCCGAAGGACATCAACCGCATCGGTGTGCGCACGCACGAGCAGTTCCGCGCCAAGTACCCCCGCCTCGATTCGCTCACCGCGATTGCCAGTTCGGCGGCGACCTACTCGCAGGAACAGGTGCTGCGCGTGCGTCCTGACGTGGCCGTGTTCTCCATGGGTCAGGGACCGTCTCCGGAGCAGGTGGAGCAGCTCAAGCGGGCCGGCATTGAGGTGGTGTTCATCGACTTCTTCGTGCACCCGCTGAAGAACACCGACCCGAGCCTCCTCATTCTCGGACAGCTCGTGGGACGTCGGGCGGCGGCGCAGGCCTTCGTGGATTTCCGTCAGCAGCACATGCGTGCCATCTCCGATCGCCTGCAGCGCGCCGGCTCGCGTACGCCGCCCAAGGTGTTCGTGGAAGTGCACGCCGGCATCTCCGAGGAGTGCTGCCATGCGCCCGGCAAGGGCAACATCGGTGACTACATCACCTTCGTGGGCGGCCACAACATTGCTGCCGATGTGCTGCCCGGCACCACGGGCAAGTTGAACATCGAGTACGTGCTGTCGCAGAACGCGCCGGTCTACATCGAGACGGGTGGCCCGCACCTTGAGAAGGCCGGTGGCCTCGTACTCGGCTCTGGCTTCACGCCGGAGCAGGCGCGCGCCGCGCTGCAGAAGATGACGTCACGCCAGGGCATCGCGTCGCTGGCCGCCGTGAAGAGCGGTCGCACGTATGGTATTGCCCATCAGTTGCTGAATTCCCCGCTCGATATTCTGGCGGTGGAATCGATGGCGCGTTGGATCGATCCGGTGCTGTTCAAGGACATCGATCCGGCGAAGACGCTGGCCGAGATCAATGCGAAGTTCATCGCCGTGCCGATCGAAGGTCCGCAGTGGGTCAGCCTCCGGTGACGACGTTGCCGTTCCTGCTTTCCTCGGTATCGGACACCTTCATGGCGTCCGGTGTGGTGGAACGGGTGCGTCTCTCGCGGGATGCCGGTTTGCCGGCAGCCGTGGCGTCGTGCCTGGCAGGAATGTCTGTCGACGCGCCCGAGTCGGTGCTGGTCGGTGCGATCGCGTTCGATCGCGCACGGCCCATGGACCTGGTGCGTCCGGTGTTGGTAACGCGTGGTCGCTCGTGGGACGAGGCGTGGTCGCTGCATGGCGGTGCCGCCTTGCCAGGCATCACGGACGAAGCGCAGCACGGCGCGTTGGTGCCAGGCATCTGGCGTGTGACGCCGGAGCCGTCGCGGGCAGACTACGAAGCGGCGGTTGCAAGTGCGACCGCGAGCATGGCGGATGACGTCGAGCAGGCCGTGGCGGAACCGCTGCGCAAGGTGGTGCTGTCACGCAGCCTGTTGCTCAACTCCACCGCTCCCATCGATCTGCCACGTCTGTTGGCGCGGCTGCGGCTGGATCCGAGTGTGACGACTTTCTCCACGCCGCTTCCATCGGGTGCGGATGGCAACGTGCGGACGCTGGTGGGCGCCACGCCCGAGCTGTTGCTGTCCAAGTCCGGGCACACGGTGATGTCGCATCCGCTGGCTGGTTCCACGCCGCGACGTCCTTCGCCATCGGAAGACCGGGCGGCGGCGGAGGCTTTGATGCGCTCCGACAAGGATCTGCGTGAACATGCCGCGGTAGTGGAGTCGATCGCCGATGTGCTCACGCCATTCTGCACGTCGCTCGACTTTGCGCCGTTGCCGGCACTCGTGTCCACGGCCACCATGTGGCATCTGGGCACCCGTATCACGGGCCGCCTGCGCGACGATGCGGTGTCGTCGCTGGAGCTGCTCGATGCGGTGCATCCCACCCCGGCGGTGTGTGGTGTGCCACAGCCGCGCGCGCAGTCGCTGATCACCGAGCTCGAAGGGTTCGATCGCGACTACTTCACAGGCGCAGTGGGTTGGTGTGATGCGCGTGGTGATGGCCGCTGGATGGTCACCATTCGTTGCGCCGAAGTGTCGGGCACGCGGGCGCGGCTGTATGCCGGCGCGGGCATCGTCATTGGGTCGGACCCGGCGGGCGAGGGTGCCGAAACGTCGGCGAAGTTCGAGACGATGCTCCGGGCGCTGAGCGCGCAGGAAGTGGTGTCGCGCGTGAACCGTCCGGTGGCGATTTCGCTGGGAGAGCCGCAGCATGTCTGACACCTCGACGATGCCGGCCGGCGACGCACCGGTTGCCGGTGTGCCGACGCAGGTGTGGCCCCCCGCGGACGCGGCTCGCTATCGCGAGGCCGGCTACTGGCAGGGTGAGTCCATTGGCCAGTGGCTGCGCGCTCGGGCAGCGACATATGCCGGACGCACGGCGGTGGTCGGTGGCGATGTGCGTTGGACGTATGCGCGACTCGATCGGGAAGCTGACCGAGTCGCGGCGGGCTTTCTGGCTCGCGGTGTGCGTCCCGGTGAGCGGGTGGTGGTGCAGCTGCCCAACATCCCGGAGTTCTTCGCCGTGATGCTGGGGCTCATCCGGGCCGGCATCGTGCCGGTGTTTGCGTTGCCTGCGCATCGCCAGACAGAGATCGACAATATCGCCGCGGTATCGGGCGCCGTGGCATACGTCATGCCGGCCGTGCACGACAAGTTCGACTATCGCACGCTGGGACGCGCTTTGCGTACGGCGCAGGCGACGGTGCGGCATGTCGTGGTGGTTGGCGCTGATGTCATGGACGCGGCCGACGACGGGGTGCTCGAGCCGCTGTCGGCGTTCCTGCGCGATGACGCCGATGTGAGCACGGCGCGCATCGTCGATCCATCGCCGTCATCGGTGGCGTTTTTGCAGTTGTCCGGCGGTAGCACCGGCTTGTCCAAGCTCATTCCGCGTACGCACGACGATTACCTGTACAGTGTGCGGGCGAGCGCCGCCATCTGCGAGCTTACGCCCGAGTCGGTGTATCTCGTGGTGTTGCCAGTGGCGCACAACTTCCCCATGAGTTCTCCGGGATTCCTCGGTGCGCTCGATGCGGGTGCATGCACAGTGCTCAGCCCTTCGCCGGCGCCGGATGTGGCGTTTGGCTTGATCGAGCGCGAGCGCGTGACGATCGCGGCGGCTGTCCCACCCGTCGCGCTCATGTGGCTCGAAGCGCGAGACATGAGCTCGGCCGACCTGTCGAGTCTCGAAGTGCTGCAGGTGGGTGGTGCCAAGTTGACGCCGGCCGTGGCCGCACGCGTCACGCCCACGCTCGGTGCGACGCTGCAGCAGGTGTTTGGCATGGCCGAAGGGCTGGTGAACTACACACGACTCGGCGACGACACAGAGACAATCTGCCAGACGCAGGGCCGACCGATCAGCCCGGACGATGAGCTGCGCATCGTGGACGATCATGATGTGCCCGTCGCACGCGGCGCGGTGGGGCATCTGCAAACGCGCGGCCCGTATACCATTCGCGGCTACTACCAGAACGAAGCCGCCAATGCGCGCTCGTTCACGGAAGACGGCTTTTATCGCACCGGTGACCTCGTGAGCCTCACCGACACGGGCTATCTCGTGGTGCACGGTCGTGCGACCGATCAGATCAACCGCGGCGGCGAGAAGGTGTCGCCCGAGGAAGTCGAAGATCATCTGGTGGCCCACCCCGGCGTGCGCGATGCCGTCGTGGTGTCGGTGCCGGACGACTACCTCGGTGAACGCGCATGCGCATTCGTGATTCTGCGAGGTGAGCGGGTCGCGCCACCGGTGCTCAAGGCGTGGATTCGTGGTCGGGGGCTGGCGGCGTACAAGGTGCCGGACCAGATCGTGTATGTCGACGCGTTTCCGTTCACCGGGGTGGGCAAGACCAGCCGCAAGGACCTGCGTGGTGCCCTGCGTGAACTCGCAGCCCAGCGCAATGCCGATGCAACGCCTTCTGCACCGGCTTCCTCTTCAGATTCGACCAGCTCATGAGCAACGCAAAGTTGCCCCGCATCGCGTCGTACGCGCTGCCGACGGCGGAGGAGTTGCCGCCGGTGGTTGCGCCCTGGCGCGTGAATACCAGCCAGGCCGCGCTCCTCATCCACGACATGCAGCAGTACTTCGTGGATGCCTTTGCGGCGGGCCAGTCACCGATCGATGTGGTCGTGGCCAACATCGCCCGCCTTCGCGAAGCCTGCGACGCCCAGGGCGTTCCGGTGTTTTACACGGCCCAGCATGCCGCGCAGGACCAGCGCGATCGTGGTTTGCAGGCCAAGTTCTGGGGCCCCGGCATGGTCACCGCCGAACAGGCCGCCATTGTCGACGCACTGCGTCCCGGCAGTGAGCATCATGTGCTCACCAAGTGGCGTTACAGTGCCTTCCAGCGCACACCACTCGAGGAGATGATGCGAGCCCGTGGACGCACGCAGCTCATCGTGTGTGGTGTGTACGGGCACATCGGCTGCATGCTGTCGGTGGCCGATGCCTTCATGCGCGATATCGAACCATTCCTCGTGTCTGATGCGATCGGCGATTTCTCGCGCGCCCATCACGATCAGGCCCTCACGTACGCCGCATCCCGTTGCGCGGTAGTGCAGACCACGACGGAACTCGTCGAGGCCCTGTCGGCAACGGAGCCCACGCCATGAGCGCTCTCACATTCGACGGCATGCGGGAGTCCGTAGCCGCCATTTTGAAGGAAGATGTGTCGCAGATCGGTGACGAAGACAATCTCGTCGACTGGGGACTCGACTCCATCCGCCTGATGGCACTCACCCTGCAGTGGCAGCGCGCCGGCTACAAGATCGAGTTCGCGCAGCTCGCGGAACGTCCGCAGCTCACCTACTGGTGGGGACTGCTCGCCGCGGCGGGTGGTGAGGGACATGTCGGCTGAACTCGCCGATGGCAGCGCGCTGACCGGCGTGGCGTTGACCGAGGCCCAGGAGGGCATCTGGTACGCCTCGCAGGCAGACCCGTCGCATCCGGGCTACAACACGGGTCACGCCGTGGAGTTGCGTGGATCGCTCGACGTGTCGCGGTTCGCGCGTGCCATCGCAGCGGCTCATGCCGAATCGGCGGGGCTTGCGGTGCAGGTCGTCGACACCGAAGACGGCCCTCGTCTGGTGCCGTCGACACGGACCACGGTGCTCGAGGTGGTGGATCTCACGGGACATGATGATCCGCACGCCGCCGCAGTGCATGCCATGCAGGCCGATATGGACCGCCCGCGAGCACTCGACCGCGATGCGTTGGTGGTGCAGCGTCTGTTTGTGCTGGGACCGGCACACTGGCTGTGGTATGAAGGCATTCACCACATCCTGATTGACGGCTACGGTACGCTGCTGCTCATGCGGCGCATCTGCGAGTTGTACGATGATCTCCCCGATGCCGGGCATGACGCGGAGTCGTTGCCGCTCCCGGGGATGGCCATGGGCGCAGTTGCCGATGTGCAAGCCGATGATGCGCGCTATCGCGCCGGCACGCTGCGCGAGCGCGATCGCCGGTTCTGGCACGAGCAGTTCGTACGCCGGCCCGAGATCACATCACTGTCCGCCTCACGCGCACCGGCTGCCCGGCATGCGCGCATGGCGTCGACCGCACTGCCGTCGGCGCTGCTCGTCGCCGTGCATGCACTGGCCGAACAGGTGGAAGTGCCGTGGCCGGATGTGCTCGTGGCCTTCATTGCCGCGTATCTCACGCGCCACACGGGCCATGACGAGATCGTCATCGGTGTGCCGTACATGGGCCGGCTGGGTACACCCGCCGCCCGCGTGCCGACGATGACGATGAACGTGCTGCCCATGCGCCTCGCGCTCGATGAAGCGCAGACAGTGCAGGCGCTGGTGGCCGATGTCTCCGATCGCCTGCGGATCGCGCGTCGCCATGGCCGCTATCGCAGTGAGCAGTTACGGCGTGACCTGCACCTGGTGGGCGGAGACCGGCATGTGCACGGCCCCATCGTCAACGTGCTGCCGTTCGAAGAAGCAGTCGTTCTGCGCGATGTCGTGAGCAGCCACGTGGTACTCGGCACGGGACCGGTGGACGATCTGGCCATTGCCGTTCGTGGCGGAGCGTTGGGGCTTGCTGGTCCCGACTCCGCCGTGGACCACGCGACCGCACGACTCGAGTTCGAGGCCAATCCCGATCGCTACTCCGCGGCAGACGTGGAGGCACACCTCGTGCGCCTGTCCACATTCCTGCAGCGCGCCGTGCAGGCCAACACGTTGGCCGTCGTCCCCACGCTCACCGACGACGAACAGCAGCGATGGGTGCACGCGGTGAATGACACCGCGCATGCGGTGGCACCGGGCACGCTCGTGGACCTCATCGATGCCACGGTACAGCGACAGCCCGATGCACCGGCGCTTCGGGCCGACGGACGCACATTGAGCTATGCACAGCTCGACGCACAGGCACGCGATGCGGCGGCCGCGTTGACTGCACTCGGGGTTCGTCGCGGAGATGTGGTGGCATTGGCCATCCCGCGTTCGCTCGACCTGTCCATCGTCATGCTCGGTGTGTTGCGCGTGGGCGCGGCCTACATGCCCATCGAAGGTGATCAACCCACCGACCGTGTGGCGGTGATGCTGGCCGAGGCGCGTCCGCGGCTGGTGGTGACGAGTGCGGCGTTCAGTGCGGTACTACCGGACACGGTTGCCCAGGTACGCGTGCATGGCGGTGTGATCGACGTGGCGGGGCAGCCGACGATTGCGGGTATTGCTCCCGAGCGCCCAACCGGCAGTGATGCGGCGTATGTGATCTTCACCTCGGGGTCCACCGGCATCCCCAAGGGTGTGGTGGTGGAGCATGCCGCCATCGTGAATCGTCTCGAATGGATGCGCACGCACTACGGCATCGGCGCCGGAGATCACATTCTGCAGAAGACACCGGTCACGTTCGATGTGTCGGTGTGGGAGCTGTTCCTGCCGTTTGTTTCCGGCGCAACGCTGGTGATGGCGCCGCCCGAGTCGCACCGCGATCCTGCGTGGCTGGCCCGTGTGATCGACGAGGAACACATCTCGGTCATGCACTTCGTGCCGTCGATGCTGTCGGCGTTTCTCGCTGATCAGGAGAGCGCGGCAAACCGCGTGCGATCCCTGCGCCAGGTGTTCTGCAGCGGTGAGGCCCTCACGGCGGAGCAGCGTGATCGCTTCCATGTGTTGTATCAGACCGAGTTGCACAACCTGTACGGCCCCACCGAGGCGGCCGTGGACGTGACATACTGGCCGGCGGCGCGCGATGATCGCAGCGATCCCGTGCCCATCGGGTTCCCCGTGTGGAATACGGCCATGTATGTGCTCGATGCCCGTCGCCGCGCCGTGCCGTCAGGTGTGCCCGGTGACCTGTACATCGCGGGTGTGCAGCTGGCGCGTGGGTACCTCAATCGCCCCGAGTTCACCGAGGAGCGATTCGTCGCCGATCCGTTTGTCGCGGGCGAACGCATGTACCTGACGGGCGACAAGGCGATGTGGCGTGCCGATGGCGCACTCACCTACCTCGGGCGCTCTGATCATCAGGTGAAGATCCGCGGCGTGCGCATTGAGCCCGGCGAGATCGAGTCGGTGATCATGGGCCTTGGCGGATTTGCGCAGGCGCATGTGGTGCCACGGGTGATGACCGACGGCGAAACGCGACTGGTGGCCTATGTGGTGCCCGCTACTGGTAGCGACGTAGCGCACGCGGCCAACCTGCGCACGCAGTTGCAGCAGCGACTGCCCGAGGCGATGGTGCCGTCGTATGTCATGGCGATGGACACGCTGCCCCTCACATCCAGCGGCAAGCTCGATCGCAAGGCGCTGCCGTTGCCGGAGCAGGCCACCGGCACAGGGCGCCAACTGAGCACGGTCACAGAGCACGCGGTGGCGACACTGTTTGCCGACCTGCTGCAGCTCGACGTGTCCACGCTGCACGCCGACGACGATTTCTTCCTGCTTGGTGGGCATTCGTTGCTAGCGGCCAGCGCGATGGTGCGCCTGCGCGTCGAGCGCCAACTCACGGCCGGTATCGGTGCGCTGTTCGCCAATCCCACCGTGGCCCGCTTTGCGCGTTTCCTCGACGAGGTGAGTCCCGCGACGACCGGCGCACGCGCGCAGTCGGAGGGGCTTGGACCAACCGTCTTGCTCGTGGATGGTGGTGATGCAATGACCTCGGGTCAGCCACCGCTCTTCTGTGTGCACCCTGCTGGTGGCATCTCCTGGTGTTATGCCGCCCTGGGGCGCGCACTCGGTCGTACCGGTCCACATCCACGATCCGTGTACGGTTTGCAGGCAGATCTTCATGGCGGAGCGCAGCCCGAAACACTGCGTGCGATGGCCACCGACTACGTGCAACGCATCCGCGCCATCCAGCCATCGGGACCGTACCATCTCGCGGGGTGGTCGGTGGGTGGCATCATCGCGCAGGAGATGGCCGTGCAGTTGCAGGAAGCCGGCGCCGTGGTGGGATCGGTGACACTGATGGACGCGTATCCGAGTGATCACTGGCGGTTGGCACCGCCGCCGGCAGAGGGTGCGGCGCTGGATGCACTGCTGCTCATTGCCGGTATCGATCCTGCATCGATGAACCAGTCCGACCGCAGCCTCGAATCCGTGATCGGATTGCTCCGGCAGTACGGACATCCGCTTGGTACACTCTCCGACGCAACGCTGGGCGGCGTGCTGCAGGTGGTGGAGTCGAACAACCGTCTCGTGCGGGGACACGAACAACGTCGCTTCGATGGTCCGCTGCTGCATCTGCGCGCGGCGCTCGACCATGGCGACGGGTCCTACCTGGCCACTGAATGGGCTCCCTATGCCCGCACGGTGCACGCTCATGACATTCCCTCGTTGCACGCACACATGACGAGTTCGGAGCATGCGGCGCTGGTGGCGTCGTTGATGCACCCCGCCATGATGGCCTCATCGGGAATGGTGTCATGATGTATCCCGGCCTATCGGGAGAGGTGGCCATCGTCAGCGGTGCGGCCGGTGGCATCGGGTCGGCCGTGGTGTCATCGCTGCTCGAGGCGGGTGTGCGGGTGGTGGCGTTTGATCGCCACGCGCCGGCGGACCACGATGCGGATGCAACGCGCTATCGTGCCGCTGCCGTGGATGTGACGCAGTCGGCGGAGGTGAACGCACTGGTGGAGCGCACGATCGCCGAGTGGGGGGCGGTGCGTTTCGGCGTGAACGTGGCCGGTGTACTCCATACAGCGTCGGTGGTGGACACCGATGATGGCCAGTGGCAGCGACTGTTCGCGGTGAATACGACTGGTGTATTCAACCTCTCTCGCGCGCTCGCGCGGCACATGATGGCACAGCGCCGCGGGAGCCTGGTCACCGTCGCGTCCAACGCCGGCGGTGTACCCCGCCAAGGCATGGCCGCGTATGGCGCGTCCAAGGCGGCGGCCTCGTCGTTCACACGCAGTCTGGGCCTCGAGCTCGCACCTTTTGGGGTGCGATGCAACGTGGTGTCACCGGGTTCGACCAGAACCCCCATGCTCGAGGCGATGCTGGCCGAGCATGGTGTGGAGAGTGTGATTGCGGGATCTCCCGCTCAATTCAAGATCGGCATCCCACTTGCGAAGCTCGCCGAGCCGGGTGATGTCGCTGACGCAGTGTTGTTCCTGCTGTCGGATCGTGCCGGACATATCACGATGAACGAGCTTTTTGTCGATGGCGGAGCGTCACTGCATGGTTGACGCGCTGCTCACCCCGCACGCGCTGCGTGCGGCGATACCCCGGGCCGACGTGGCCCTCGAAACGGTGGATCAGGCCCGCGGCGTCATTCGCGATATCCTGCATGGCGCGGATCGGCGGTGGCTGGTCGTTGTTGGTCCATGCTCGGTGCACGATGTCGACGCCGCACTCGAGTATGCCGGGCACCTGCAGGCGTTGCAGAAAGAAGTCGCGTCTTCACTGTTGCTGGTGATGCGGGTGTACGTAGAGAAGCCCCGCACGCGGCTGGGCTGGACCGGCCTGCTGCATGATCCGGGACTCGATGGCAGCGGCCGCGTAAACGATGGACTGCGTATTTCGCGCGCGCTGTTCCAGGAGATCAATGCGATGGGTCTGCCGGTGGCGACGGAGTTTGTTGATCCGCTCGTCGCTGACTATCTGCAGGATCTCGTGGCCTGGGGTGCCATCGGCGCCCGCACGGTGGAGAGCCCATTGCATCGGCAGATGGCCTCCGGACTCGCGTGCCCGGTGGGCTTCAAGAACAGCACCAGTGGTGATGTCACCGCAGCGATCAACGGCATGATCTCGGCGGGCGCCACACATCGGGTGCTGTCGGTCGACGACGAAGGACGTGCCGTGGTGCGTCAGACCCCCGGCAACCCGGACACGCACCTCATCCTGCGTGGCGGCACCCGCCCCAACGCTGACCGCCACTCCGTGCATGTGGCCAGCGCATCAGTGGCGCGTGAACGCCTCGTGCCGCGCATCATGATCGACTGCGGTCACGGCAACGCCGGTCCGTCGGGGGCGCAGGCGGTGGTGCTGGAAGACATCATCCGCCGCGTGCAGGTGCGCAGCGAAGACATGACCCATGTACTGGGCATCATGCTCGAGAGTCACCTCGAGGAAGGCCGCCAGCTCTTCGTGCCCGGTGTGCCGCTGCGCCCAGGCCAGAGCATCACCGATGCCTGCGTGGGCCTCGAGGACACGCGCCGCTTGCTGCGGGACCTGGCGCGCGCCCTCGGGTGAGCACGATGTGTTTCGCACGATGTGATGCACACGTGTGTTGATCACATCGGGAAGTCTCAGTTGGTCGGGCGAGGGGCGGCGGTGCGCAGCGAACGCGTCGTCCCGAGCCATTCTACCGGCAACTGGCGACGCTTGAGGTCTGCCATGATGGCGTCGTGCTCCGCCTGATAGGTCGGGACGCCCACAAAGGGCGTGTACAGCCAGCGCAGTGTTGGCGAGTACACCGCGAGTGCCACACCAAAGTCAGGCACCTCGAATGGCGTCACCAGCAGCGAGTCGCTGCCAATGCGTAGCCATTGCGCACGCGAGACGATCGTAGCGCGCGACGCGCCTGCTGCCCCGATCATGCGACGTACCGATGGTGCCGCGCCCGGAGCCACATAGAGCGGGCGCTGCTTCGCGGCGAACCATCGCACGCCGCCGTTGCCGCTCACCGGGCGGGCCACGATGGCTGCGGAGGCACCGCTGCCGGTACGCTTGGTCAGCCAGTCATGCACCAGACCCACCGCGCCATCGGTCTGCGCGGTTTCCAGCAGCACCCAGGATCCGCCGATCCGCACCGCGCCAATGCTGCCCGTGAATGGCGGGAAGTTCGCGAAGGCCTGCTCGACGATCTGCACCGAGTCGAGAGACACCTGCCACATCGGACGCTGCTCGGTGGCGAGATAGCGCGCCACGGAGCTGTCGGGGATGGCAAACGAATCCGCTGGGGCCGGCGCATTGATCGCCACCGACATGGCGGTCATGCGCTTGTACGGACGACCCACACGCCGTACATCACGCTGACGCGGAATGAGCACGCCGGGGTTGTAGCGGGTCCATCCTGAATACCAGATCTCGACATCCTGTCGTGCCCACGGCGCGAGACCAAAGTCATTGGTTTCGTCAGCCGAGAAGCGGATGAACGACAGCAGCTGGGTGCCACGATGGATGAACCAGGTGGCGGGGAAGCCATCGACTGTGCCACGGATGCGGGCATGTGCCACGCCGCCGACGGTGCTGTCGGTGAGCAGGCGCATGGTACCCGAGGCCCGGGCCTGTTGCAGCGTGCGCTCCGGCGCAAAGGCGAACAGCTCGCGCCGCTCATCAACGTAGGCCACGTTGAGTGGCGCGATGGTCGTCGGCCCATTGGGCTGGGACAGCCAGCGTGCACCGACGGTATCGCGCACGACATCGACGGCTGCGGCTGGGCTGGGCAGGAAGTAGCGGGTGTTGCGCCAGCTCTTCGTGCCGTAGTTGCGCAGCTCACTGTGCCGTTCATACGATGGTGCATCGGCATACGGCAGCTCCGAGAAGCCGATACGCTGCCACTGCGTCATCACATCCATGCGGATAGACGTGACCGCATTCAGAAGGCTGTCGCCGCCCATGCGGGCAATGGAGCCAGCCACGACTGACTCGGCACGCGGGTCATTGACGGCCTGCGCCGTCAGCGTGGTCCACGGCAGGACGCCAGCAAGCAAGGAGAGGGAAAGCGATGCCACCTTCGGCAGGCGATTCCGGAACGTGTGCATTGGATGAGGAATGGGAGGAGGACAGTTTTCCTGACCTCACCACGCGCCGCCGGCGCCCCAGTTTCACTCTTTGTCCCGCGCCAATGCCACTCGGCGATGCGAATACCAGATGCATGGGACGAACATACGGCCGAGCGAAAAGTGCCCGGCGTGCGTAGCTCCTAATACCTGCATTTAATCACCCACTTTTATCGGATATGCGTGCACTCCGCGGATGGCTGATGGCGATGGTGCTGGCGAGCGCAGCCGGATCGGCGCGCGCCGTATCGGCCCAGGACACCACGGCACTCGATCCCGTCATGCGCCTGCAAGCCAAACTGGACGCGGGCACGGTGATGCTGGCTCACGACTCGGTGCTGGGCTATCTGCCGGCGGTGCTCAAAGCGCTCGAGATCCCGTCTTCATCGCAGACGCTGGTGTTCTCGCGCACGAGCCTGCAGACGGACAAGATCACGCCGTGGTCGCCGCGCGCGCTGTACTTCAATGACGACGTGTACATCGGCTATGTGTTCGACAGCGACTTCCTGGAGATCGCGGCCGTGCACCCGACAGCCGGCGCGCGTTTCTACACGTTCGGACAAACCACGCGGACCAATCCCCGTTTCTCGCGCGAAACCACGACCTGTCTGATGTGTCACCAGTCGCGTGCCGTGACGGGTGGTGTGCCGGGTTTCATGGTGCTGTCCACGCTGGCCGACCGACACGGCTATCCCATCACGGGGGTGCACGATGGTCCCACCACCGATGCGACGCCGGTGCGGCAGCGCTTTGGCGGCTGGTACGTGACGGGCACACACGGCACCATCGGGCATTCCGGCAACGTGCACTCGCCGCTGCTCGGTCATCAGGTGGCCGATAAGGCGCAATACCGCTCGCAGTTCAACATGCGTGGCCAGAGCGCACTCACCGCGTTGACGGGCAAGTTCGACTCGACGTTCTACCTCACGTCGCAGAGCGACATTGTGGCGATCATGGTGCTCACGCATCAGACGATCATGCACAACCTCATCACGGCCACGCACGAAGCCGCACGCGAAGCATTGCTGGCAGCAGCCATCGCGCCGCCAGAACAGCGTGGGCAACCCACACCGGTGACGCCCAGGCTGCGTGGTGCCGTGGAGACGCTCGTGCGCGGCATGCTGTTTGTGAATGAGGCGCCGCTGGAGGGGCCCGTGAAGGGCACGACGACCTTTGCGGCCGACTTCATGGCCCATGGCCCCCGCGATGCGCAGGGACGTTCCCTGCGTACGCTCGACCTCGAGAAACGCCTCTTCAAGTATCCGCTCAGCTTCCTGATTCACTCGGAGGCGTTCGATGCGCTTCCTGAGGTCGCGAAGCGCGCGATCTACACGCGTCTCGACAGCATCCTTCGCGGCACCGATCGCACGCCGGACCTGCAGGGCATCTCCGCTGACGACCGACGCGTGGTGCTGGAGATTCTCACGGCCACCAAGCCGGAGTTTCTGAAACTGCGAGCGCCCTGAGCTGGCCGTTGGCCAACCCAGGGCGCCCCAGAGCTACCGACGCCAGACTACTTGTTCGCGTCGAGAATGGCGCGCCGTTCCAGCGCCGTCTGTCCGCTGGTGATCCACTTGGCCGCCGGTTCACCCTTGAGGTAGTGACCGAACCACTCGAGGATGCGCGTCTGGTAGTCGCGCTGATT
>NZ_DASWXE010000041.1:0-11812 GCF_036405635.1 Gemmatimonas sp.
GGGGAACGCACTCCGTCGCAAAGCAAGGCGTCGAGCATGACCGGATCATCCCCGCGTGTGCGGGGAACGCGGGGATTTCCCGTTCCGGATCACCTTCACCAACGGATCATCCCCGCGTGTGCGGGGAACGCCGGGGCCGAGCGTTCGACAAACTGGTCGTAGGCGGATCATCCCCGCGTGTGCGGGGAACGCTCTTAGCAGCAACTCCAATGGTACCAATCAATTACGTATGTTGTCAAACAGCTACCGAGCAATACCGCCGCCTGAATGGCCGCGAGAAGATCACATGTTTCGATAGCCCTGACACGCCGACCTGAATTCATCAGGTCCTTCGATCCGTCCGGTGCCACAGACCGCCCCGAGCTCTTCGAGATTGGCGATCATTGCGGTGCGCCGTTCTCTAGCGTGTTGGCCCGTGCTGATCCAACCACCCCTGCACATACGCCATCTTCTGCAGCCAGTGGCTCGGCACCTCTCGAATACCATGAGGCTCACCCGGCACCTTCACCAACACCGCCTCCACGCCACGAAAGCGCAGCGCGCTGTACCACTGCTCTGACTCGCTCATCGGTGTGCGGTAGTCCAGCTCACCAGTGAGCACCATCGTGGGTGTCTTCACGAACTGCACGCGCGACAGCGGTGAGCGCTTCGCATACTGCGCTTCGTGATCCCAGGGCGCACCGGGGAACCAGGTGGTCGTGCCACGCGGTGTATCGGCGGTCCATAGCCACGATGTCCAGTTGATCACCGGATACTCCACCACCGCCGCGCGATAGCGATTCGTGTGCGAGGTGATCCACGCCGTCAGCACACCACCGCCGCTGCCACCGGCCACGTAGAGACGCGTGGTGTCCACGATGCCCCTGGCGATCACGGCATCCATGGCGCTCTCGAGATCGAGACGGTCGAAGTTCGGATAGTCGTGATGAATGCCGTTCGCGAACTTCTCACCGTAGCTCGTGCTGCCACGCGGATTCACGTACAACACGAGATAGCCGGCGCCGGCCAGTGCCTGCTTCTCCAGATCGAAGCGGTCGCCGTAGCCCAGGAACGGACCACCGTGAATCTCGAGTAGAATCGGGTACTTCCTGCTGCCATCGAAGTTGGGCGGCTTGATCAGCCACGACTGCACACGCCAGCCGTCGTGCGACGATGGCGTCCAGAACATCTCCACCTCGCCCATCTTCGCACGCGCCAGCAGTGCGGCGTTCATGCCGGCCAGCAGTTTGGGCATGCTGTCGCCAGTGGCAGCAGTTGCCACACCACCGGGATGGTTGCCGCGTGATGTCACGAACGCCACACGCCCCGCGCGGGACATGCTGTAGCCGGCCCCTTCGTAGGCGGTCTGCCCATTGCCCAGGTGGCGCGCCACAACCCGCGGCGTGCCGCCACGCAGCGGCACATACCCGACCTGCGTCTCACCTTCGTTGTTGAGCTCCACATACAGCCCACGCGAATCGGGCGCCCACACCGGGCTGCCCACCGAACGATCGTACGACGCAGTGAGTGACCGGCGCTCCGTGCCGTTGGCACGCATCACATACAGCTCGTGATTCTGGTAGCCCAGTCGCTTGTCGTCGTAGCCCGTGAACGCGATCCACTGCCCATCGGGTGACATCATCGGCCGATTGTCGGGCCCGAAGCGGGCCGTGAGCGCCTTCACCTCACCCGACGCCACATCCACCGACATCACTTCGGTATCGGTGCTTTCGATCTCATAGTCGGGACGGCGATTGGCACTGATCAGAATGGTGCGACTATCGGGTGTCCACGATGGCACGCCACTGCCGCGTCCATTGCCACCGCCCACATGGTACGCGCCCTTGGTGAGCTGCCGCGTGGCGCCCGTCGCCACATCCACCACGAACAGCTGCGACCAGCCACGCTCCAGTTCACCCGCGCCATCGAAGCGATAAATGAGCTTGTCGAACGCACGCGCCGGTGGTGCCCATGTGGCCCCAGTCGGTGGCGCGATCTGCTGCGCGATGTTCAGTGCGGGCTCGGGCACCAGCGAGGTGAAGGCGATCTGCTTGCCATCGGGCGACCAGGCGGCGCCGAGTGGTCCCCGCGCGACCGACGTGATGCGCTTGAGCGCACCACCCGCCACCTGCATGGTCCACAACTGCGCACCACCCTCACGATCGGAACGGAACACCAACTGCGTTCCATCGGGTGACCAGCGCGGCGCGGTTTCATTGGTGCCGGTCAGCAACTGCTTGTGCGCCGACCCATCGGCGTTCACCGTCCACAAGGTGCGCAGCCGCTTGTCGCGCAACGAATCGACATTCATGCGCACGTACACGAGCTGTTTCCCGTCGGGCGAGATCTGCACATCGCTCGCCGTTTCATGAAGCAGCGCGTCGCGCGGCATCACGCCACGAGACTGCGCCTGCATCACGACCGGGGACAACAACACCGCCGCCAGCGCAGCGAGCGGTGCCGACAGCACACGAGGGACGGGACACGGGGTCATGCGGGAATCTCCTGGAGGATGGCCCAACTTATCCCGCGTACTCAGAGATAGCGCGCCACCGCCATACCCATCGCACTGCCTACCAACAGCACGATGTTGAGGGTCGATCCCACACTCGACCGCTTCTTGCACCGCGCGATCTCCTGCTGCAGCACCGTTCGCTCGGCCTCTGACGCACTGCCCATCGCATTCGACAGCGTCGCGATCTTCACGGCTGCCGGACGTGACACGGCCATCGCCAGCACAAACGCCAGTATGGCGGCCACACCACCCAGCCCGAACGCCTGACCCATCGGCGACGCCATGAACGCGCCCGGGTCGCCGCCGGCGATGATCCAGAAGAGCCGAATCCCCGAAAGCAGGGTCAGCACCGACGAGCCCAGCAACCAGTGCATCATCCCGCGGTCGCGCAGGGCCAGCATCAGCGCGCCGCCGGCCGGACCAATGCTCATGGCCGCGGGCATCAGAAAGAAGGCATTCACCACAGCGGCACCCAGCCAGAAGGTGCCGGACAGGATGTGCACCAGGCGGAGAAGAAGGAGTTCAGTCATGCGCTGCACTACTCCCTCACCGCCCCTTCAGTCAAGAATCCTGGGAACCTGTCGGTTCCTGAGGGGGCTCCTGAGCAGGCCCCGGCGCTGGTTCCGCACCGGTGGCGGGGGCATCGGCCGGCGTGAGGGTCGGAAGCGTCACCCCCGCCTTGGCCGCCCGACGCTCCAGCGTCTCCCGGTCGCCCAGGCTCCTGATCAAGGCGTCGGCCTCGCGGTTCTGCAGGTACCGCCCCTTCTCCCAGCCTTCCACGATGCCCTTGGGCGTTCCATAGATGAGCTCGGCGAATTGAGGCACGGTCAATCCCAGCGACTCCCGCAACTGACGGATGGCGCGCGGCGCCAGCAGCTCGTTCGCCAATCGGATCTGCTCGGTGGCCGACTTCTCGGCCGCGTCGCGCTGGTCGATGGTCCGCTGCTCATGCCCGCACTTCTCACACCGGTAAAACTCACGGGTCACCTCGGCCGCCATACCACTCAGACGCACCGTCACGTGCTCCGTCTGCAGCGCGTACCGCCCGCCGCAGCCCCGATGGAGGGTGCCATCCAACGTTGCCAGACTCATAGACCACCTGCACGGGAACCACGCCCACACCCGGAAATCGGGTCGTCCGGGGTTCGTGCCCCCGGGAGCGCCTGAATCGTCTGTAGAGTCGCTGGGACGCTGTAGTCCCCGCTACCCCTCCCCTGTACGATCGTCACTGCGCCATGTCCGATTTCTGCCTTGTCCGCCAGCCTGTCTTCGGCTCCACCGGATCCCTGATCGGCTACGAACTCCGGTTCAATGAGTCCGAAGACGGCCAGCATGGTTTCGTCCAGAGCTTTCTGAGCGGCACCTTCGATCTCGTTCGCAATCGCCTGCCGGCTTTTGTCGCGGCGTCGCCGACGCTGCTCATCGAAGATGCGTTCCTCGCGGCAGAGCCGGGATCGGCGATCGTGCTGCTGCCCTCCGATACGACCGCCGATGATGTCCTGGTGGAAGCCATCGCCCGGTACCGGGCGGCGGGCGGTCTGGTGGCCATCGACCACAAGGGCGCTGAGGTGTCAGCCGCCGAGTCGCTGCTGCCGTATGTGAGCTGGGTGCGGGTGGATGCGCGGGCTGGCAATGCCGAGACCCTCGCGGCCGTCTGCGGCCGTCTCACCAGCACGGCAAGTGCATCGGGTGCAGCGCCCAAGCTCATCGCGGCGCACGTCGAGGAGATCGAGCACTACGAGGCCACGCTGGCGAGCGGCTTCCATGCCTTCCAGGGTTCGTTCTTCAGCCGTCCCGAACCGCTCCCGTCGGCCGATATGCCGCAGAGCACCGTGGCCGCCATGCGTCTCATGGGTCTCGCGCGTGATGGCAACGTCAGTGATCGCCAGCTCGAAGATGTGATTGCCACCGACCCGGTGCTCACCTTCCAGTTGCTGCGTCTCGTGAATTCCGCGGCGCTGGGTGGACGTGGTGTGGCCTCCATTGGCCAGGCGCTGCGCCTCATCGGCCGCAATGCGTTCCTGCGCTGGCTGGCCGTGGCCGTGGCCGCCGCCCGCAAGAGCAAGACGGGCGTGGACCAGGAGCTGGTGCGTCAGGCCGTCGAACGCGGTCGTTTGCTCGAGCAGCTTGTGGGCGGTGGACGCGACAGCGGAACGCTGTTCCTCGTGGGCCTGTTCTCGCTGCTCGACTCGGTGTTCCGCATGCCGCTCAGCGAGATTCTGGACCGTGTGGTGCTGAGCGCCGAAGCCAACGATGCGCTGCTGGAGCGCTCAGGCCCGTACGCCAACGCACTCGACTTCGCCGAGAGCTACGAACTGGGGCTGTTCGAGAACGCGACGATCATTGCGAAGGACATGGGTGTGGATCAGTCGAAGATCAACGACTTCTACACCAACGCGATCATCTGGACGGCCGAGGCATTGGGCGCGGCGCTGGAAGCGCAGCAGCCCGGCATGAAGCGCGCGAGCTGAAGGCACGCCGGCATCGCTGCCCAGCGCGAGACGGCACACGAGACCTATCGGCTCGCGGCGACGTGGGCGTCGTGCACGGCGCGTAGCAGGGTGAACATGGTGTTGTTCACCGGGGTCGGAATGCCATGCTTCCGGCCCGCAGCGACCACCGCGCCCGTGAGCGCTTCGATTTCGAGTGGGCGTCCGGCCAGTCGGTCGAAATACATCGACGTACCGGCTTCGGCCGGATACGAGAGGATGGTAGCGAGCGCCTGATCGGCCGCGTCGTCCGGGAGCTGCGCACCTTCTGCGCGCCCGACCGCCACCGCCTCGTGCAGCGTTTCCATGCACAGGGCCTGCACATCATCGCGCCGCAGTACCGTCATGCGCTCCATCGCCAGCGCCGTGATGGGGTTGGCGATCACGTTGAGCAGCAACTTCCGCCAGGCGAGCGTGAGAAAGTCGGCGCTGACCAGCGTGCGCATCGGCGCGCCATGCAACAGCTCGGCGAATGCATGCCCATCGGCATCATCGCGTACCGCAAACTCCTGGCTATCTGCCGGACGCATGCGTACATGGTCTGCTGCCAGGCGTTCGCTGTTGTAGTAGACGATGGTGGGCACGATGGTGGCGCCGCCAACCAGCGGCGTGAGACGCTCGACATGGCCGATGCCGTTCTGCAGCACAGCGACGCGGGTGTTGGGCGTGCACAGTGCCGCAAGCCATGAGGCGCTCTTGGGTACGTCCTGCACCTTCGTGCTGAGCAGCACCCAGTCCACCGGCGTGGCCTGCGCCGGGTCAGTGATTGTGCGCAGCGGGGTGCGCACCACGCCATCCGGACGCTCCACCGTGAGGTGGTCGATGGACGTACGTACACAGGCCAGCACGTCGTGACGATCGGCGGCCCGCAGCGCGCCAGCAATCACGCCGCCGATGCTGCCAAGTCCAACGACGGCCACGGTCTGGCGCGGGGATGCAGAGCTGGGGTGCACGCGGGTCCTCGTCTGGCGAACGAAACAGGGGGTGGTCTCCGCACGATCGCATTTAGATCACCCTTAATCAATCATTTGATCTTGTTGGTGCGAAACTTCAGGCCGGTGGGTCCGTCCTGTCGGCCATGCTCGCACTCCACGACGTCTCCCGGACCTATCCCAACGGTGTGCATGCCCTGCGTGGCGTCACACTCCGCATCGGCGCGGGGCTGTTCGGACTGCTCGGCCCAAACGGCGCTGGCAAGTCCTCGCTCATGCGCACCATCGCCACGCTGCAGCCCATGGACGCCGGCACCATCACCATGGACGGTGTCGACATCTTTGCCGATGTCACGGCGCATCGCTCGCGACTTGGCTATCTGCCGCAGGACTTTGGCGTATATCCCGGCTTGTCCGCGCGCGCGCTGCTGGACCATCTCGCGCTGCTCAAGGGCCTCACGGACAAGTCCACGCGCCATGCGCAGGTGGATGCGCTGCTGCAGCAGGTGAACCTGTGGGAGCATCGCCATCGCGCCGTGAGTGGTTTCTCCGGCGGCATGCGCCAGCGTTTTGGCATCGCGCAGGCCCTGCTGGGTGATCCGCGGCTGCTCATCGTGGACGAACCCACGGCAGGGCTCGACCCTGCGGAGCGCAGCCGCTTCTACAACCTGCTCAGTGCCGTCGGCGAGCAGGTCGTGGTGATTCTTTCCACGCATATCGTGGAAGACGTGCGGCAGCTGTGCACCCACATGGCGATCATGAATCGCGGACAGGTGGTGTGTGAAGGCGTACCGGACGATCTGGTGCGCGACATTGAAGGCCGAGTGTTCAGCCGCAGCATGGGCCGGCAGGAGACGTGGACCGATACGGCGCGTGGCACGCCGCTGTCGCACACGCTGCATGCCGGACAGACACGCCTGCGGCTCCTGGCTGATGCAGCGCCCGATGCGCAGAGCGTGCCCACGGCGGCGACTCTCGAGGATGTGTACTTCCGCGCGATCGGGCCCCTGCCGTGAGTGCGACCGTGTCTTCGCAGAACGGCGCCATCTGGCCGGGCTTGCTGACGTTCGAGCTGCGCTATCAAGCATGGCGCGTGACGTTTCTGGCCACGGTGTTGCTGCTGGTGCTGTTGCCGCTCACCACGGTGCTCACGCGATTCGGTCCGCCGGGCGATGCGATCAACGGCGCCTTCGTCGTCACCGAGACGATGGGGCTGTTCTCGCTGATCAGTGTATTCGCGCTCCCCATGCTGTGTGTGCATGCGGCACTGCGCGACGATGAACACAACATGCGTGCGCTCATCGAATCGCGTCCGGTTTCACGAACCTCCGTGCTGGCCGTGCGCTTCATTGGCGTGGTGCTGCTGTTGCTGGTGGCCATGGCGATGAGCACCACGGTACTCGCCGTGCTGCCGCTGGTCGTGCCCCTGCCGGCTGATCGTCTCATGCGCTTCACGCCGGCGCCGTACCTGCAGGCCTTTGTGCTGCTGGTGATTCCCAATGCGCTGTGGTGCAGTGCGTTGCTCTTTGCGGTGGCGGCCGCGTCGCGCAGTACGCTGGCCACGTTCGTCGCCAGTATTGGCATCTATGCGGGCTACATGGTCACGGCGCTCATGGTGGACAGCCCGCTCATGGCCGGAACGCGTCCTCCCACACCGGAGCTGCTGGCCCGCGCAGCACTGCTCGACCCGTTTGGCCTGTCGGCATTTTTCGAACAGACGCGCTACCTGATGCCACGCGATCGGCAGGAGCAGGCGCTGTCTCTCAGTGGCCACCTGCTGCAGAATCGCATATTGGTGCTGGCGCTCTCCGCACTGTGCCTCGCCCCGCTGGTTCGTCTCGATCGGCGCATGGCGCGCGCCACCGGTGCACCACGACGCCGTTGGTTTGCGCGACTGCGTGGCCAGCACGTTGCTGCTGGCGCTGAGGCGCAGGAAGGGCATGCTGGAGGACACACCACGCCGATCACTAAGCGTATACCGGCAACGGTGCAGGTGTCCGGCGTTGCGTCATGGATAGCGTCGGCCGGCGCGGTAGTCCGGCTCGAGTGCCGCCTGCTGCTTGGCAGCTGGCCGCTGCTCGCGCTGCTTGTCATGTGGATTCCGGTCATTGCCATCGAAGCCGATGGTCAGCTGAAGAGCGGCGACTACGGCACCCGTGTGCTCGCCAGTACGGCGCAACTGGCCGATGCGGTGCCCATTGCCCTCAAGCTGCTCGGCGCGCTGTGCGTGCTGTACTTCGGCGCCGATGTCTTTGCCCGCGAACGGTTGCTCAAGTTCGATGGCATCCGCGACGCCACACCGGTGCGCGGCACTGCGCTGCTGGCCGGCAAGCTCATCGCGCTGGCATCGGTGCCGCTGCTGCTCACGCTCACGGGGTACGGCACCACGGTGGGGATGCACCTCGCCGCCGGCGGATTGCCCATCGAATGGGACGTGCTGGCGTTTCATGTGCTGATGTCGATGCTGCCGCTGGTGATGCTCGCCGGGTTCGCCGCCGCGTTGCAGGTGCTGATCGGCAATCGTTGGGTGGCGATGCTGGTGGGCCTCGCCGTGCTGCTCATCGCCGAGCAGGGCGAATCGCTGGGCTATGCGATCGGACTGGTCAATCCGTTGTGGCGCTTTGGCAGCGCACCATCGTTGATCTGGTCTGACTTGAGCAGCTACGGCAACACGCTCGTGAGCTGGCTGGCATTTCAGGGCACGTGGTTGCTGGGCACCCTTGTGCTCCTCGGTATCGCCGCCGCCATGTGGCCGCGAGGCGAGGTGCTGCCGTTCTTCCAACGGGTACAGCGTGCACCGCGGATCATTCGCCAGGGAATGGGTCAGCGCGGACGTTTGGCACTCATCGCGGGTGGCGTATTGTACGCCGCCGTGCTGGCCGGAATGGCCTGGCAGACCAGCGTACGCACCACGCTCGAATCGCCGCGTGAAACGCTGGCCCGTCGCGTGACCTACGAGCGCACGTACCGACGGCTGGCTGGCGTACCGCAGCCCGTGTTCACACACGTGGCCATGCATGTGAAGCTCATGCCCGCACAGGCACGCGCCGATGTGCACGCAAGGCTACATGTCGTGAATCATACTGATGCGTCCATCGATACGCTGTGGTTGGTGTTCCCCACCGACCTGTCGGGCGTGACCGTGGGCACGGCCACCGATGCCGGCGCCGTTTCGTTGCTGGAGCCGCTGCTGCCCGACTTGGCACAGCGCGCCGATCGTCATACAGCCCAGTTGGTGCGCATCGATTCATTGCATGCCGTTCATGTGCTCGCACTGCGCGCACCACTCGCGCCTGGTGATTCGCTGCCACTCGTCATGCATGCCGTGGCCGATCGCGGTGGTATTCGCGCCGACGGCAATGCGTTCGACATCAGTGGTAACGGCACCTTTCTGCACTCGTCCGACGTACTGCCGCGATTTGGCTATGCACCGGGTCGTGAATTGCGCGACAGCACCGAGCGCGTGCAGCAGGGATTCACCACACTCGCGTCGCCCGTGTTGCAACCAGCGAGCGCCGAGGATGCGCTGCGCGCGCAGGTGGCCGCGCACGGACAATCACCGGCGTGGTTCACTGCCGACGTGCGCATCGTGACCGATGCCGACCAGATCGCACAAGGCCCTGGTCTGCTGGTCGACAGCGCGCGCACTGCCACCGAAAGCCGTTGGCACTATCGCACCACACGCCCCACCTCGGCCGCGATGGCCGTCAGCAGCGGACGGTACGCGGTGCAACGCGCCACGGTACAGACCGCGCGAGGCGCAACGCCTGTGGAGGTGTGGTACAACCCGCGGCATGCAGAACCCGCGTCGCGTCTGCTCACCATCGCCACCACATCACTCACCCAGCTCGAGCGCGAGTTCGGTGCGTATCCGCACGACGTGTTGCGCATCATCGAAGTACAGGCGGGCTTCCGGTTTGGCGCCTACGCGCTGCCCGGCAGCATCTACCTCACCGAGACGCGCGGCATGCTCACCGACGCGCGCAGCACCGATGTGGACCTGCTGCTGCGCCGCATCGGTCATGAGGTCGCCCATCAGTGGTGGGGGCATGCGGTCAACCCGCTCGACACCGAAGGGCGCTTGCTGCTGGTGGAGACCACGGCGAAGTACGCCGAGCAGGTGCTGCTGGAGCAGGCGCATGGTGAGGATCGCCTGACTGACATGCTCGCCTTCGATCACGACCGCTACCTCGGCTCGCGCACCATCACCGAAGCGACGCTGCTCACCATGTACGACGAACCCGAGCTGTACTACCGCAAGGGCACGCTGGCTCTGCATGCGTTGCGGCACACCTTGGGCGACAGTGTGGTGCGTGACATCCTGCGCGACCTCTTGGCCACGCAGAGCGGACCAAGCGGCACGGCCAGCGCACAACAACTGCACCGACTGCTGCGCGCTGCGGCCACGACGCCTATCGCGCAGAACACCGTGGACGAGTGGCTGACCGACCGCGTGATCTACGACCTCACGGTGGACACGACCTTCGCGGCCTCGTTCAGCACAACTCCCGAGGGCACGCAGGTGAAGGCACGATTCACCGCCCAGCGTGCGGCAATACGTGGCACCGGCGCCGCAGCGCACGAAGAGACCACACCGGCTGATGGCGTTCCCATCGTGCTGGGTCTCCGTGATGACACCGGCGCACTGCGCGAACTGAATGTCATGGCTCAGCGTGGTGTGGTATCGCTCGATACCATGGTGCCATGGCCCGTGCAGTCGGTGACGATCGATCCCCGTATGTATCTCATCGACCGCGACCGTTCCAACAACGCGCTGGTCAACAAGGATTTGGCGAAGACCGCAGCCCCGCAATCAGCGGCGTCACGTCCATAACACGCTGCGATCGATGGCATTCACGGAGGTGCGCCCCGTGAGTGCCATCGCCATCTCCAGTTCGGTGCGCAGCGTGCGCACCACGCGCGTCACCCCCGCCGAGCCGTCCACCGCGAGCCCATAGAGATAGGGCCGCCCGATGAGCACCGCCGATGCGCCGAGTGCGATGGCCTTGAGCACATCGGTACCGCGCCGGATGCCACCATCCACCAGCACGGGCAGTCGGCCGTCGATAGCGTCCACCACACGCGGCAGCGCCACGGCCGTGGACGGCACGGTGTCGAGATTGCGGGCGCCGTGATTGGACACGATGACCCCCGAGGCACCGTGCTGCACAGCGAGCCGTGCATCGTCGGGATCCATGATGCCCTTGAGCAGCACCGGCACCGTGGCGATGCTGCGCAGCCACTCCACGTCTTTCCACGTGAGGCGCGGCTCGAGCACCGCGCTGTAGATCGCGCCTTCGGGTGGACGGTGTGCGGCATCGGCGGCCACCTGGGACATACCCGCGAGATTGGCCCGCGTGAGCCCGTCCGGCAGGTGAAAGCCGGTGCGCGTTTCTCGGTAGCGTGCACCGAGGACCGGCGTGTCCACCGTAAGGCACAGGGCTTCGCAGCCGGCTGCCTCCACTCGCTGCACCAGCGCCCTGGTGAATTCGCGATCGGGCTGGATGTACAGCTGGAACCAGAGCGGCCGGGTGGTGGCGCGCGCCACGTCCTCGATGGGCGTATTGCCGAATGAACTCACGATCATCGGCGCGCCCGCATCGCTCGCCCCACGTGCCGTGGCCACTTCGCCTTCGGGATGAACGAGCTGATGGTAGGCCGTGGGCGCCAGCAGAATGGGGTGCGGCAGTGTCCGACTGAAGAGCTGGACCGAGGTGTCAAGCTGGGACACGTCCACCAACGCCCGCTGGCGGAGGCGCACCGCGTTCCAGTCCTGCTCGTTCCAGGTCAGGGTGCATTCGTCGCCAGCGCCGCCGCTCACGTATTCGAAGGCCATCGGCGACATGCAAGCCCGAGCCGCCATCTGTATGTCGGACAGACTGGCAAGTGGCGTATTC
>NZ_DASWXE010000042.1:0-23846 GCF_036405635.1 Gemmatimonas sp.
ACCGCCGGCATCCAGGCAGACCATCACCACGCAGGCGCAACTGCGCTCGTTCGATGTGCGCACCCGACTCCAGTTCCACGCCGGCCCGGTCCTGTTGGACGTCACCGGTGGCAGCACCGTCAATCAGCGTGTACGTGCACTGCCCTTCATGCAGGACACCCTGTTTTCCTCTGCACGATCATCGGCCGCCCAACTGTGGGGACGCACGGAGGCACAGGTCCCGCTATCCCGCTGGCTGAGCGTGCGCGCCGGCATTGCCGCGTTGCCCACGCAATCGGAGATTCGCTCGCCCGTTCGCGCGGTGTATTCGCTCAGCATGCAGGTAGCCAAGTGGCGACGCGATGATCCGAAGGCCGCTGCAGAACCCTCGGCGTCTCCTCGTCTCGCGTTCGAAGCCGCGCTCGAGGATTCCCTGCATCTCCGCCTGCGATTCCGGCACCCCGATGCGGCCACGGTACGCGTGAGCGGCGAACCCACCCGGTGGGAGCCGGTCTCCATGACCCGCGTGCGCGAGGATTGGTGGGAGGTCGTCCTGCCGGTCGGTGCGGGCACCTATCGACTGAACATCAGCATCGACGATGCACCGTGGCAACCGCCGCCGGGTCTGCCCACGGCGCGGGATGAGTTTGGAGGACGAGTCGGGCTCGTGACGGTGCGGTAGCCTTGCACTTCCAGGATCGCGCGCGAGTCGCGTGAGATGCGTGACTCCATGCGTTCATCGGGAGGTATCACGCGCAGCCCATGACCGATGCCGAACTCGTACACGCGGTACTCGACGGGAACGTGCACGCGTTCACGGAGCTCACGCATCGCCATGCGCCAAGCTGCCTCCGCTTTGCGACGCGCATGCTGGGCACGCGCGAGGACGCCGAAGAGGTCACGCAGGACACTCTGGTGCGCGCATACCGGGCGCTGGCCGCGTACGACACCACGACGGCCTTTCGGACCTGGTTGTTTGCCATTCTCGCCAACCGGTGCCGCACCGCTTTGCTCTCCCGCACACGCCGCGCACGCTGGGTGCACACGGACAACGAGACCGTATCACGGACCAGCGTGCCGTCGCACGGGCCAGCCACCGAGTTGCGCGTGGAGCTCACGCGCGCTCTCGATACACTCCCGGTGGAGCAGCGCGAAGCCTTCCTGCTCAAGCACGTCGAACAACTGGAATACGTGGAGATTGCCCGCATCACCGGGACAGGGGTTTCGGCACTCAAGATGCGTGTACAACGCGCCTGCAGTCGCCTGCAACAGGAACTCGGGGACTACAACAATGTCTGACGACAGCGAACGACCGCCTGACGCGCTGACCCGCGCCATCGCCGAACTTCAGCAGGAAGTACCAGTCCGTGACGCATGGCGCGACGCGCTCGAGCGCGAGCTCGCGCGGGCCGATATGCATGTCGATACGTATGCCGATACACCTGGGGCCCGCACCGCGGCTGCACGGCCGATACGCGGGTGGCGGGTGACGCCTGTTGGCGCGCTCGCGGCAGCCACCATTTTCATGGTGGCAGGTGCGATGCTGGCCGATGTGGTGCGTCAACGTGGCGCCTCGGGCAATGGCCCCGGGCCAGCGCTTGTTGCGTCGATGCCGGCATCGAACAACGTCATGGGCGTTCGTTTTGCCGTGATGGCGCCCGGCGTGCAGCGCGTCAGTCTCGTCGGGGATTTCAACGGCTGGAACGCCGACGTCACACCACTTACGCTCCTGCCCGACGGGCGCACCTGGACCACCATGTTGCCACTGAGCAGCGGACGTCATACCTACGCGTTCGTGATCGATGGGCAGATTGTGCGGGATCCGATTGCCCCGGCGGAAGCCGAAGAGGATTTTGGCATGCCCAACTCGGTGGTTCTGGTGAGCAGCAGGGAATGAACGATCGCTCGCGTCTTTCACGCAAGACTTTGCGCACGGCGGCGTTGCTGATATGCGCCCTGGTGGCGTGGCCATCGCTGCAGGCGCAGACCACACAGAGTCGTCTCGGTGCCACCGCACGCGCAGCAATCGATCGACTGGTCGATTCGCTGGCCACGGAGAAGCTCCCGGGTGATGTCATTCGGGACAAGGTGGCCGAGGGCCTGCTCAAGGGTGCCGACGACGCACGCATTCTGGCGGCCGTGCGATCACTCGCCGCGCGGCTGCGCGAAGGACGGCAACTGCTGGGCGCATCGGCCGGAGAAGACGAACTCAAGGCCGCTGCCAGTGCCCTCTTCGTTGGAGTGACACCGACCGACATCACGCGACTTGTGGACACCCAACGCAAGCGGGGCACGTCGTCGTTGACCATGCCACTCACCGTGGTGGCTGAGCTGACGCTGCGCAACGTGCCTCCGGATCTGGCGGTATCCTCGGTGGAATCGTTGCTGCGACGCGGGGCACGTGATGGGGAGCTCAATGCGTTTCGCAACACCATCGAACGCGACCTGCAGCGTGGACGTGCGCCACGCGATGCGGTGAACGCCGGTGTGCGTGTCACACTGGACGGTCTCGGACGCACACCGGAGTGAGTCGGGTCGGACAGAATTGAACGACGCGGTGAACAGGCAGTGACCCGAGCGGGCAACCGGTAGGTATCACGCGCAGACGCCCCCTGCCTTCTGCATGCGACTCGCCATGATGCGACGCAAAAGAGGCATCGTCATCGGTTCACACCGGCCCATCGCCGGTTCATTCTGAAGGAGTCAGCACATGGTGCACGCAGGCCGTTCTCTGTCCGCGCAACTTCGCGCATCATTCGCCGCGACCGTGATCGGCGCTGGTGTGTTCGCCGCATGTGGCGAAAGCACGCCCACCGCCACCACAGCGGACGAACTCCGGGTCACGCTTGCAATCAATGGGGTCAGCGGCGAATCCATCGTGGTCGATCCGCGCAACGCCACACTGCGCGTCGGCTATGGTGCCATTGTGCAGGCACGCATTCTCGATGCCGCCGGAAACCCGGTCGCTGGCGCACGTCCAACCTGGATCAGCAACAACCCACAGGTGGCGTCGGTGACGGTACTGCCCGATTCGGGTCAGTCCACCGATGGACTGCGCGTGTCGGTCGCCGCGCGCGCGCGCGGTGTCGCGCTCATCATCGCCTCGCGAGGGGACAAGGCGGACACGGCCCGGTTCACCGTGACCGCACGTGACTCGGTGCCCACCGACAGCACTCCCACCCCGGGCCCGCGTCCCACCCGCTTCGACGTGACAGCTCGTGTCTCGCAAAACTGGATCGACTCGCTGGTACTGCGCGATTCCTCGCTGTGGGTGGCGCCACCCATCGCTGGTGCCACGGTGCGTTTTGTGCAACTGCCCGCATCCCCCGCCGACAGTTCGTCGCCGGCGCCTGCGCCTGTTGTATTGGCCACCGCGACATCGGACGCCAACGGCAACGTCGCGTTTCGCGACATGCCCGCCTCACGGTACCGACTGGAAGTGGTGACACCCGCGGCGAGTGAATGGGGATCGGCCAACTTCACCTACAGCGCACCATACCAATCCACCATGCATCATCAACTCCGACTGATCAAGAAGATCTATCAGTAGCGGAACGATAAAAAAAACGGCCGGCATCGTGCAGATGCCGGCCGTTCGTGTGTCACGCCTTGGGCGGCGCGTCCAGGCCGCGCCACAGGTTTGACGTCGTCAGGTCCGTCTGACCACACAGCTTGAGATAACAGAAGAGCTGCGTGCGATACGCCGCATAGTTGGCCAGCACCAGACTCACGATGTAGGTGCCTCGCGTGGCCGGACCGGCGAACAACTGAATGACGCCGCGCATCTCGTCATCCGTCATGCTGCCCACATGTTCCGCGAACCACGCCGGCTGCTCGGCCAGCATCGCGTCGAGCCCCGCCAGGTCCTTGGCGCCGACCTCTGCCTGCACTGCACCCCACGCCGCGCCGTCGAATGCGCCGGCCTTGATCGCGTTCACCAACGCCGGTCCCTGCATCACCAGGTAGCGCACCAGCTCGATGGAGCTGCGCTGTCCTTCAGTGGGACGGGAATCGACGGCCGAGGCGTCGATCTTGGAGACGAGGTGACGCAGCACGTTCACTTCATGCGTCAGGAGGCCAACGAGTTCGTCCTTGCTGAGGACCATGGTGGTGCGGGCAGATGGTGTGATGAGGTGCTACCGAATGCCCGGAAGCTGACCGCCCGCCACACGCTGCGCCAGCGCCTTGACCGACCCGTTGCGCTAGCCGAACACCAGATTGCGGTGAATCGACGTACCGGCGGTGACACCATCGGCCACGGCCCAGCTCACGCTGTGCGGCGCCCGCGCGATATCGCCCGCCGCGTACACACCGTCCAATGTGGTCATGCGGTGGTTGTCGGTGCGGATCATCTCGCCCATCGGTCCATCGTCGATACCCAGTCCCAGTTGCATGGCCAGAGGACTGGACAGCGTGGACTGCGGCGCAACATACAGCGCCTCGATGGCACGATGCCGCTCGCCTTCCAGTTCGATAGCCAACAGCGCGTCGTCCTCTCCCACCAGTCGCGTCACGCGCGCCGGCTCCACCGCTACGCCGCGCGCCGCCAGCTTCTCCGCGTCTTCCGCCTCGAGTGTCGCCCCATTGAGGTACAGGGTAGTCGGTCCCCACTCGGCGATGAGCAGCGCCTGATGCGCCGACATCGGCGTACGATACAACACGCCGAGTGGACGATCGCTGAACTCGATGCCATGGCAGTACGGGCAATGCAGCACCGAACGTCCCCAGCGTTCCTGCAGTCCCGGAATGTTGTCCAGCGTATCGTGCAGACCGAATGCAAGCAACAGTTTGCTCGCCACCTGCTCCTGCCCCGACGCCAGTGTCACAGCGAAGCCGTTGTCGGTTGGCCGAGCTGAAGTCGCCTCGTCGTGTAGCACCTGCACATTCCAGTAGCTCAGGAGCTGCGCGCGGGCGTCAGCCAGAATATCCATTGGATTTCGGCCGTCCTGCCCGAGAAATCCGTGTGACGCGTGGGCAAAGCGATTGCGAGGCTTGCCGGTGTCGAGCACCAGCACCTTGCGACGAGCGCGCGCGAGATAGGTGGCCGCGGCCAGCCCTGCAAAGCCACCACCTACGACGATGACATCGATGGGCCGCGTGTTATTCGACATGACTCTTCTCGATGGCGGCCGAGCGTCCGCGCCGCGCGAAGTGTTCGTGGAAGTGCGCACTCAGCTCGGCCAGCGTGACTTCGCTGAATCGCTGCAGCAGCAAGGCCTCGGCTTCGGCGAACGCGTCCCCGAGCGTGGCATTCACGGCCTGCTCCACCAGGCAGCGCGGATGGTCGGAGCGATTGCCGATGGAGAGCAATTGCGGCTCGCCGAGTGCGTTGTACACATCGCGCAGAGTCACCTGGTCCAGGTCACAGGCGATGGTCCAGCCACCGCCATGCCCCTTCTCCGAGCGCACGAAGCCGCGCTCGCGCAGCCCCGCCATGACGCGACGCACCACGACGGGATTGGTGTCCATGGCGCGGGCCAGCGTTTCGGAGGTGCTGGGACCTTCATGCTCCGCCATGTGCAGCAGCACGTGGAGTACGCCGGAGAGACGGCTGTCGCGTTTCATGTAACTATTATTATTACATATGCACACAATTGCAAGCTCCCCGAGGCCGTTTGGGGGCGGGATCGTGTTCCAGACGGTAGTGTTGGAGGGTACGGATTTGACGCCCTGTCCCGGAGGTTGTCTTGTCTTGCTGCTCATTGCGCACTGCATTGCACACCGGTTTTCGCTTGATCGCGGGCCTGGCTGTTGTCACATCGACGGTATTCGCGCAGAACCCTTCGCCACAGGCGCGCAAGGCACGCAGCACGGCGCAGGAAGCCGTGCAGTCATTCTCCGAGAAAGCACGCGATATCTGGAAACGCAGTGAATCCTCGCGGAGTCGCGCCGACAGGCGATCGATCAACGGCACGCGGCAGCTATTGACACACTGTCATCCCCCGGGGCGGTCAGTGGTTCGTGAGTGGCGTATGAGCTCAGGCTATCTCGCGATGCCCACGCCGCACGCCTATTCGATCTGCCCCAGTTGGTTGATCACGGAGATCGCGGACGAGGTGCTCGCTATGGCCCCCAATGGCCTCTATACCTCGCCGGAGTTGGCCCCCAAGCTCGCCAGAGAGCGCGAAGACTTGCTCAAGGTGCTGGCCGAGGCGAAACGGGCGGCCCCTGAGGACGGTTGGATCCTCGGCCAGCAGATTCGCTTTCTGCTCGAGGCCGGGCAGGCTGCCCCCGCGCGGGATGCATTGAAAGACTGCACGACGGCGCCCTGGTTGTGCGGGATGCTGCGAGGGCACATCGCGTACACGACAGGCGATCAGACCGAGGCCGAGGCGCATTTCGCCAACGCACTCGGCGGAATGTCCATGCGCGAGCGCTGTTCGTTCACCGACATATCCACTTTGCTGGCCAGCGATGTTCGCGACAACTATCTCGCCTTGCCATGCAGCGTGCGGGATTCGCTGGCGCAACAGTACCTGTGGATGGCCGATCCTGCACTGAGCACGCCACTCAACGAGCGACGAGTGACCCACCTGTCGCGTCAGGTCTCCGTCATACTGCAGTCAGCCACGTCACGAGACGAGCGCTTTCATTGGGAGCCATCTACTGGCGGTGTTCCGGCGACGGACCTCATCGTTCGGTATGGGTGGCCGTCCATCAGCGCGTGGCAAGGGTTCAAGCTGGATCGAGAACACGCCTCATATCTTGCGGAGAGGGACTCACCCGATCTCGCTCCCTATGCGACGGCAGAATACACCTGGCCGCGGGTGACTCTGGGAGCGCCAGATTTGCTGGCGATGGACGTACTCGACATTCCGGCCGATTCCTGGACGCTCGGGCCGCCCGCGTCGATGGAGAATCGTCGTCTCGGCACTGCGCTCTGGTGGCCGCGGGAGCACATGGCTTTACCCAACCTCCGCCTGGCCCAGTTCACCGATTGGCAGATCGCCACGTTCCGCAGACAAGACAATGTGCGGATGGCGGCAGCACTGCATCTCGGTGCAACTCACACAGCAACCGGACAGATCACGGCAGGCAGAGACACTCTGTCGTTCCTTATCAGTCCCGGCCCGGACTCGGTCGTGCGCATTGGCTCCACAACGAACACCACGGACACGATTGCCGTGGTGGAAGGGCATATCGCGCCAACGGCCGGCCTCGTGGCACTGGAGCTCTTCTCTGGCGCGAAGGACGACCGAAGACTCACGCGCATGCGCCAGGGATATCGCATGCCGCAAACACTGGCCTCGCTTCACCGCGATTCCATCGGGGTGTCCGAACCGGTTCTGTTTTTTGCCAACGATGCGGAGCTGCCAACCGGTGTGGAATCGCTGCTGCCCCGCATGCTGCCCACGCTGAACATGGACCGCCGCACTCCCGTGGGCATCTACTGGGAAGCGTATGGACTCCCCACCACAGACAGTGTGCGCTTCGCCATCGCCATCGAACCAAAACAGCGCGGCGGATTTCTCCGACGCGCTGCTTCGACACTGCGTCTGATGGACGCCCCACCTGATGGCGTGACGATCAGCTGGCTCGACCCGAGTCAGCGTGGTGGAGAACCCGCCACCCCATCTTCCACGATCCGCATTGTCTCGCGAGCCATGAAGATCGACCTCTCACGGATCTCGGCCGGTGAACACATCGTGAGCATCGTAGCCAAAACGTCCAGCGGACGAACCGCTGAAGCGTCCCGGGTCATCCGCGTGCGCTGATGGTGATCAGAGCGTGCTCATATCCAGCACGAAGCGATACTTCACGTCGGAACGCAGCACCCGCTCGTACGCTTCGTTCACACGCGACACTGGAATCACTTCCACATCAGCCGTGATGCCGTGTTCACCGCAAAAGTCCAGCATCTCCTGCGTTTCCGCGATGCTGCCGATGTTGGAGCCCGAAATCTGGCGCCGACCAAAGATGAGCGCGAAAGAGCTGACTTCCATCGGCTTCTCCGGCGCACCCACGAAGGTCAGGCGGCCCTCGGTCTTGAGCTGACCCAGCAGCGCGTTCACATCGTGCTTGGCCGAGACACAGTCGAGGATGAAGTCGAACGTGCCGGCGTGACGCGCCATGTCGGCCGCATCGGTGGACACCACCACATCGTCGGCGCCCAGCCGCTTGGCATCGTCACGCTTGTGCGGCGACGTGGTGAACACCACCACCCCAGCGCCAAACGCCTTGGCGAACTTCACACCCATGTGGCCCAGACCGCCCAGCCCCACGATGCCCACCTTCTTGCCCGCCGTCACGCCGTGCTGGCGCAGCGGTGAGTAGGTGGTGATACCCGCGCAGAGCAGCGGCGCCGCCGCGGCCAGGTCGAGCGACTCCGGCACACGCAACACAAAACGCTGGTCCACCACCACGCTGCTGGAGTAGCCACCCAGCGTGACGCCACCGAGATGGCGATCGGGGGCGTTGTAGGTGAGCACCTGCTGTGCGCAATAGTGCTCGTCGCCATTGGCGCAGTGCGGGCACGTACCATCGGAATCGACGAGGCAGCCCACGGCCGCCAGGTCACCGACCTTGAAGCCGGTCACATCCGCACCCACCTGCGTGACCCGACCGACGATTTCATGCCCTGGAACGCAGGGATATTGCGTGGGCATCGCGCTGTGCCACTCGTCGCGCGCGGTGTGCAGGTCGGAATGACACACCCCGCAGTACAGGATTTCGATCTGCACGTCCGTGGCAAGCGGGACGCGCCGGGCGATGGTGGAGGATTCGAGGGAAGACGTCGGGCTCGACGCGGCGTAGGCGCGGGCCTCGAACGTGGGAATGGTCGATGACATCAGTGCTCCGGGTATTGGGACCCGATGAAACAGCACGGTTGTTCATGTGTTATACAGCACATTCCGCAACGCACGGTATCAAGCTGCGCTTTACAATCGCTGGAGCAACGCCATGTCCCAACCCATGTCGCGACGCCGCGCCATCGGCACCTTTGGAATGCTCGGACTGGCAGGGGTAGCGCTCACACCAGCCGCACTGCGCGCCTGGTGCGCCCGCTGCCTGCGGGACGACTCGGCCCTGTCGCTCTCAGAACCCATGCGCATCGGTGTGATCGGCTCGGGCTCACTGGGCGGCACCGTGGGCCGCATTCTGGTGGGCGCCGGACACGAGGTGATGTTCTCGTCACGCCACCCGGAGGAGTTGGTGGAGATGGCCCGCCGGTTCGGCTCGCGGGCATCCACCGGTACCCCACGTGAGGCCGCTGAATTTGCCGATGTGATTTTGGTGGCTGTGCCCTACGAAGCCCTGCCCCAGCTCGGCCGCGATCTCCGCACGGCGTGGCGCGGCAAGGTGGTGCTCGATGCGTGCAATGCATCCGCCACGGCAGACGACGAAGCCAGTCGCGCGGCCCGAAAGGACGGCGTGGCCGCCACATCGGCGCGCCTGCTCACCGGGACGCGTCTGGTGCGCGCATTCAGCTGCGTGGACGCCACTGCCATCGCCAGTTCCGCCGAACGGACCAGTGACAAGTTGGGCGTGCCCATCGCCGGCAATGACGCGGCGGCGATGCGCATCGCCGAGCGGTTGGTACGCGATGCTGGTTGTGAGCCGGTGGTGGCCGGCAACCTGACGGCCGCGAAAGACTTCGAGCATGGTACGTCCGCGTTCCGTGCCAACACCACGGCGCCACGCGTGCGCGTCATGCTGGGGTTGCCGGCGTCTATCTGAGACGAAGGAGAGCCTCGCTTACGCGAACGGATTCTCGTCCGCGCTCGGCCCGTAGATGGACGGCACTGGCACATCGAGCAACCGCAGGTAGATGGTCAACTGTCCGCGGTGATGATACCAGTGATTGAGGAACACCGACCGCAAGAAAGCGATGCGCGGCAGGGCCATGATCTCGGTACCGTTGAAGTGCACACGCCAGATCTCGGTCATGTCGGCATCGGAGAGGCCAGATAGGATCTGCCTGGCGGACGCCACGCTTTCGTCGAGCAGTTTCAGCACTTCGGCTGTCGAGGTGGGCGAGACATCGCCAAAGCCTGGCAACTCGGCGGGATTGTTCACCACCAAACCCACCACGCCACCGGGATTGCCGGCGATATGCATTGCGAGCTGACCGAGTGTGCGCGTCTTGGCGGCCGGTGCCCAATTGAGGTGCGCATCGGGCACCCGCTCGAGCGCACGGCGTGTGGTCACCGCTTCCATCTCGAGTTCCTGAATCATCGCTTCGGCGATCGACATGATGGGCTCAGTGTTTGGTTCAATGTTGGGTGGTGAAACGCGCCTGCAGTCGCAGAGCGATACTCGCCCATCCTTCCATCAGCGCATCGCGGTATCCATCGGGAAAGAGACCGAGCGCGGTGTGCTTGAGTGTGAGCACGGTTTCGTCGCCGTCCACACGCAGGCGATACTGCAGGTTGTTGGACACGGCGAACGACATCATGAGGGGACCACTGATCTCCAGCAGATTCGGGCGCCGGATGGCCTGGACCTGCCCCCACCAATGGCCGTTGTCATGGCCCAGGTCGCGATACCAGCGACCGCCCGGATGTGCCTCCAGCACCATGGGCATGGGCGCATCGGCCATGCCACGATTGGCCGGCCCGAGTTCTTCGAGCAACGCCTCGAACGTGTCTTCGATGGATGCGCGCACGCGCGTCTCCTGCGAAACGTCGAGCATCATGTCGGCAAGCGAATTCGGTGGCGCTGCACCTGCGGGGGCCGATGGCATCTGAAGCTCCAGGGAAGAGGAGTGGAAGGAGAGGTGCGCTACTGCTTGGCCGCAGCCGTGCGTTCGGCGCGCGTCTTGATGCGCTGCAGTTGATTCTGCCAATGCCGCTCGAAGAGCCGCGTCCACTCGTGGATGGCCTTGATGTGCGTGGTGTTGGTGCGATAGAACGCCTGCCGTCCTTCGCGGCGCACATCCACCAATCCCACTTCCAGCAGCACGCGCAGGTGTTTGGACACCGACGGCTGCCCCATCTGTAGCCCATCCACGATCTCGCTCACCGGCCGCTCCGCATACGCCAGAAAGGTGAGGATATCCCGTCGCCGCGGCTCGGCGATGGCATTGAACGCGTCGGACGTGGTAGCAGCACGGGGCATGCGTTCAATTATATTCCGTTATCGGCATATGTCACATGGCAACCGAAAGGGGGGGGTACAGCGGGGGGAACACAGATGACACGGAAACGGAGCAGAAAGGCACAGATACGGCACTGTCTGCGTTCCCGCCGCAGTCAGCCAAGCTTGCCTACGGCCCGGCCCAACTCACACCGATGGTGAGAGCTCTATGCGCACCGTGTTCACCTCAGCGCACCCTGTGGGAGCTCGATGACAACAACGTGACAACTCGTGCCGGTGCGAGGGTCAACCAGATGGGTGTTGATGCTGTCGTATTGTGGGCTCTCCGTTCATCCCATCCCACCCTGCCATGTCCTTGCGTCGTGTGTTTTGCCATTGCTCATGTATCCTGCGGCTCGGTATTGCCGGGTTCTTGTTGGGGAGCCCGTCCGGTGGTCTCGCGCAATCGGCCGCCGCGGTCACCTTCGGTGCTTCCACCGAACAACAAGTCGCGCGCGCCCTGGTCGAGGCCATCAACAGCGGTGACACCACGCGCATCCGTCGCTGGGCGGATTCCACATATCTACCATCGATCTATCCGCGCTATCGTGACGACATCTTCGCGCTGTACCGCACCGTGCAGCGCGCCAGCGGTGGACTGATCGTGGAGCAGGTCACTGGCGAAGCCTGGGTGCTCGTGAATGCCCGTCTTCGCAGCACTGGCCGTCTCGCGCGCCTCGGGCTTGGCTTCGAACCCGGACCGAATCAGCGTCCAGTGATCTCCGGATGGCACGCCTATCCTCTTGCCGACGCAGCCGCCGATGGGACATGGCCCACAACCGCACTCCCCCTGAGCGCTGTGCGTGATACCATCCGTGACCATCTTCGGCGCTCGGTTGAACACGACGAATTCTCCGGCGTGGTGCGGGTGATGCATGGCGATTCGGTGTTGTTCGAAGAGGCACACGGACTCGCGCACCGAGGGTTCCGCATCCCCAATACGGCGACCACGCGCTTTCACATTGGCTCGCAGGGGAAGATGTTCACCGCCGTGGCCATCGCGCAGTTGGTTCAGGCTCGGCGACTACGCTTTCTCGATACGCTGGGCATCGTGTTGCCGGAGTATCCCGATTCTGCCATCGCACGCCGCATCACCATCCAGAACTTGCTCACGCACACGTCCGGCCTCGGCTTCGGTCCGTCGGCACCAGCAACACGGCCCTCTGACTGGCGTACTCAACGGGCCATGACGCTTGTGCCCGCATTTGCCGGACAGACATTGTCATTCGAGCCAGGCACACGCTGGCAATACAGCAATGCGGGGTTCACACTGTTGGCCGCCGTGGTGGAGAAGGTGTCCGGTATGCCGTTCGACGAGTACGTGCGCACCAATATCTGGGAACCTGCCGGCATGACCCACACCGACTGGGGTGTGGTGGACGATCCCGCCGACGATCGGGCCGTGGGGTATGGTTGGTTCAACGATGACCCGATCGGTGCGCAGCCACGTCGCCCATTCTGGGCGAGTCGAGGGCAACGTGGCGGCGGCGCGGGTGGTCAGTTCTCCACGGTGCAGGATCTCACCCGTTTCGCCGCAGCGCTTCGCAGCGGGAAGTTGCTGTCACCGGCGGTGTGGGCACACATCAGCAGCACACGTGGAGCACCAGCGGACAACTATGGCTACGGATTCTTCACGTATGCCTTCAATGGTCCCGCCGGTGTTCGTCGCCCGTCAGCAGGCCATGGTGGTGGTGGCGCCAGCTCGGGGATCGACGGTGGTGTGTTCTGGTTCAGCGACGGCTCTTGGACTGTCGCCGTGCTGGGCAACTACGATGCACCTGCAGCGCAGAACATCATCTTCCGCATCATGCGTTTTCTGGCGCACCAGCCCTGACGTCAGCCCGCTATCGGATTCTCGTCAGCGTGAGAACCGAGCATCAGCATGCGTTGCTCAGCTGCCAGGCGAACGTCCAATCACACTGAGCGGATCGACGGTCACCATCCCGAACCGCGTGATGAGGTGCAGATGCGGCCCCGTCACGCGTCCCGTTGCGCCCACGTTGCCGATGATCTGCCCACGCGCCACCGTATCACCCTCGGCCACGCGCTGACGGCTCAAGTGCAGGTAGGCCGTCACCAGCCCCTCGCCGTGATCGATGTATACCACGTTGCCGCCGAGGTAGAACGCGTCGACGAGGCGCACCACGCCGCGGTTGACCGCACGCACCGGCGCGCCCACGGCACCCGCGTAGTCGGTGCCCATGTGCCGGCTGGTCACGGCGCCATTGAAGGTGCGGCCACTACCAAAGCCGCTGGTGATGCGCGAAGGGCGAGGCACCACAAATGGCTGCGTCCACAAGCGCGGCACATCATGTGAGGCGCGAGACACCGCTGCCGCGCGTTCGGCTTCCCTGGCCTGCCGTGCGGCGAGCGCCGAGTCGGGGGTGGCAGAGAAGCGAGGGGCGACGCGCAGCGCCTCGAGACGGTAGGTGCCCGCGTCGGTGGTGAGGCGCAGTGTGCGTGGCGGCTGACCGTCGCAGGTGAGCGTGAGTGTCACGCCCAGTGCGGAATCGATGGGGGCCGCCGCGATGGCGACGAGCGAATCACCTGCAGCGCGCCAGTGCAGCGTCTCGCCTGCGACGGTAGACGCGGGCGGCTGTGCACCAGATTCCCAGCGCATCGCCATGCGAAAGAGCGTACCCGCCCGCGGAACGGCCGGTGTGGTGCGAATGGTGGCCGACTGACATGTGGGCGGCTGTGTTTCTTTGGGCGCCGATGTCAGTGACAGTGCGATGAGGAGCAGAGCGGAGATGGTCGCCATCTCCAATGGTACACCATGAACCGCCGAGGTTACTGAGAACTACTTCCGGAGGATCTTCTCCATGGCTTTCCCCTTGGCCAGCTCGTCGACGAGTTTGTCGAGCCAGCGGATCTGCTGCATGAGCGGATCTTCTACGTCTTCCACGCGCACGCCGCACACGACGCCCTTGATGAGGGCCGTGTTGGGGTTCATGGCCGGCGCCTGGCCGAAGAAGGTCTGGAAGTCCGTGCCCGAAGCGAGATGCGCCTCGAGCGCTGCCTGATCATAGCCGGTGAGCCAGCGGATGATCTGGTCGACTTCGTCCTTGGTCCGGTTCTTCTTCTCCGCCTTGGTGACGTAGTGCGGATAGACGCCGGAGAATTTGCTGGTGAAGATGCGGTGGGTCATAGTGGTCAAAGAACAGGCGGTCAGGTAACAGCAGCGCAAACACAGCTGATTCTTGACGCGACCGTGTCCGTGTGATGGTCGACAGGACCGGGATCAACTTGAGCTATGCCACCTGCTGCACGTCCGAAGTAACACGTCGACTGCGGCGGCCAGCGACCTCACGTGCCCGCGCTTCAGCAGCCTCGAGTTCCGCGATGTCGTCCTCGAAGTTCAACACTAATTGAATGTCCGGGCGATCAGCGAACGTCCGATTGTACCAATCTACGTCGGTCTTGAGTTGCTTGAGGTCACCGACGACGCCGTTACGACGTCCTGCGAAGGCAGCACTCATGTGCGCGTGAGTTGCAGTCCGAGCATCCTGCCACAAATGGTACTGTGCTCCGTTCCTCGTGGTCGCTGCTGGATGCATTGCACGAACACGATGTCCGGTATCATCCGTGAAATAGTCTTCGCGAAGTGCACGACTCATGTCTTCCACGAATGCACGCCGCGCGAGTTCAATTGGGGGTTCCCAACGTCCAGTCCTGCGCGCCCATTCGTACACGTCGTTTAGATCCGCAGGCATTGGATTGCCTGCGGCTTCGTACTCACGAAAATGCTGACGCATCCGTTTGGCGTAGCTCATCGGTGCACTCCGGGTTGGTTCGAGCGAACTAGACGATCACGTGTCCATAGCCGTCAGTGAGCGCCACAGGGGTCAGTATGTGGCGCACCTTCACAAGAAGCGGGCGAAACAGGTCCCAGCGTTGAAGCTTTCTCTGCAATTGTCCCACAACCACACCAGGATGGACGCCGAGTGTCAGTGCCAATCCAACGACACGCGTCTTGGAGAACAACGGCCCGACGCGGTTGATGAAATCTTCGAGTCTCTTTCGTGGTACGAGAAACTCCTCCGCAGCTGCATTCGCTGCCTGCTCCGCCTCTGGAAGATCCGCTCCCAAGATAGCGCCCACCTCATCGTCGATAACAAACCCGGTATCGCGTCCGTCTGCGCGAAGGATATGCTCGCACTCATGTCGAAGGACGAACCAGAAATTGTCGATTCGATCGAGACGAAGAGTCATACCGATGACCGGCGACTTGTCATCAAGCCAGGTGCAGATACCATCTAGTTTCGATCCCGTGAATGGTTCGCAGATCACAAACCGCACGCCCGCGTCAGCAAGCAACTTCGGCACATGCCGAATCTCTTCTGGTTCGTGCATCAGCAGCCGGAACGATTCCAAGCAGTCTCGAAGCTTTCGCTCGGTATACGCTGCCACCTGAACGTGTTGCGCGAGTTCGCGCACCCGCAGCAGGACAGCTTCCTGAATGCGCGTCAACGGCGTCGCGTATTCGCTCCTTTTCGCGGCGCATGCAAAGGGTGTCTGTTCATCTATAGAACGAATCTGGTAGAATGCCAGTACCGCCCGTTCGAGCTCTTCGACGTCTTTGGTCTTCGGAATCCAACCGCGCTTCTGCAGATCACGAACAGGATACTCCCCCCGCAGCTTAGCGCGGCGCGCGATATCGTCTGACACCGGTTCTGCCTGAGCGAGCCGGTAGGCATTTTCGATCCCAAGCCACACTTCAGGGCTGGTATCGAGTGCCGCTGCAATCGCCTGCGCCATGGGTGCTGTCAGTGTCGCGCGTCCACTGAGCAATTCGTTGACCTGCTTGAATGACTTCCCGATGATCTCTGCGAACTCTTCCTGAGTCCATCCACGCTCCTCCAGCTCATCGCGGAGGTACTCACCAGGTGCAAACACCTCCGCCAAGGCGATGCCCATCGCTGCTCTCTCCCACACGCCCAATCGGCGGGCGTCGTCGTTTGATCTCCAGTTGGGACCGTAGCCCATCACTACGGTCACGAGTCAGTGCACCCGCACCGGGTCAGCGATGGTAGTCTTCGACATCGACAACCACGATCACTTTCCCTTCCTCGTCACGCCTGAACTCGAGGATTAGACGCCATTGGTCGTTCAACCGCATCGACCATTGATGGCTACGGTTTCCTTCGAGCTGCTTGAAGCGGTAACCGCGAATCGCCCGGATATCTCTCTCATCCACGCACCTGTCGAGATAGCCAACCGCCTTTCTGTATGCTCTCACAATCTCTGGACCGAGCCCGTGCATATATCGGGGTTCGACAGCCAGACGTTCGAGCTTCGCGTCGGCGAACTCAATGCGCATGAAGCAAAATGCGCACGAGTGATTATTTTGTCAATAGAGCCTATAACCCCTAGGGTTATATTTCAGTACGGCAAACCTACACGTCAGGTGCTCAAGGTTCTACTTGGGCATCGATGTCCGTAGCTGCAAGCCCAATACAACTGTCAACGAAACATTGTCTGCAAAGCGCTAAGGTCGGGGTCGATCGCTTAGAAATTGAGCGCAGTGTATCTGGTGGCTCGTCAAGGTGGATCAATTGGGGGCAGGGGGGGAGGATTCTCACCAATAGGCATAGGCCGAAAGAGACGGACCAGCTGCGACCAGGCCCCCGCCAGCTCTAGCCTTCGATCGATGTCGTCCTGAGCACTCTCTACAATCTGGATCCATCGCGTCGACTCCAGATCATATGCGTGAGTCGTACGAACGACTCGAGTCCACTGCTCCACCTGCTCGTCGTCCCGCACCGTCTTGATGTTTTCATAGATCTTCAACGCCTCTGCATGGTAGTGCGCTAGTACATCGACTCCATCAGCGATGTTGATCAACGCATGCCCCGTATTGTCATCACTATGCTGATCCGTCACCCAGAAATCTGTCTCATCAAGTAGACGACGATAGCTTGGGGTAGTCCGAGGAGGATTGGGCAATGCATCTTTGGTCGGGAGAGCGTCTACGTTCCATGCAAAATGGGCGTCAAAACTCCGAAGACGTCGCAGCTCGTTCCGCCACATGCGTAGCTGACGTCGATGTCGTTCGCGCTCCCTTACCCACTCGAGCATGAGGCTTTGAACTGATCCGAGCACAAACCCGCCAAAAGCAGCCCACAGTGCTGTAGACATCTCTATATGCGAATGGAGGTATGCGCGTGAACGAGGCCTAGCTGTGTGTCGATCAGCATATCGCTGAATTTGTAGCATCAGACCTTTGACACTTCCGAGCCAACTAAGACCATCTGTCGTATCTTGCTTGGTGCGCAGAAGGAACTGACTGCCTGTCCAAGATGCTTACCAGCGACCTGAATCGCTGACGACAGCCATCATAGTGCTTCAAGCGCGTGGCCAGCACGGGATAGGTCTCGGTAGCCTCTAGCATGATCGCAATTTGCTTCGGCTTAAAGTTGCGGACCATCGACTCGTAGTACGGTAGTGCCATATTCGATACCCCGTACTGGTTGCCAGTGGCACACACGACCACCGTGCAGACAAACTCGAAGAGTGCAGAATCCGGAACCACTGACTGCTCAGCAAGTTCGTGCAGGCGCTCCGCAAATGGCGGTTCGTTGTAGAAATTGTTAAACTCTTGGTGAACGTTCAGAAGGCGCTGGCAAGCGCGAGTAATAATGCTATGCCGTTCAGCCTCACTAAAAAGTGCAGCAATTCCAAGACGCGTAAAGAAGTCTTGAGAAGAGGACTGTCGCTTTATGTCACCAGATGCCAGGTATCCACTGTGACGATCAACTAGCTCACTCTTCACCTTAGCTGACATCTCTTCGGCGAACGCCCTCACGACATCTAGCGAGTTTAGGCGAATCTCCTGTGAGCTCGCCGGATCACAATAGAGACCGTGGAGCATTGAGAAAAGTAGGTCTCGCTGAGCTTCGTGAGTTCCAGTGAGCAATTCAACCCATCTTTGCAACTGCGGAGCATTGAAGCGGCCCGCTCGTAGTGCAGTCAAAAATGCTCGTGTATCTACGCCCCTTGGGTTGGTCTCGTCTTCTAGCGCATACCTTATGCACGCGCTTGTAAATCGGAGCACTTCATACTCATCCAAAGTACCCATTGGCGGGTGAGCTGCGGAGAAGTTGTTTCGGACTTCTCGGCACTGATCAAGAAAGAAATGCCCGTCCTCCGTGATTAGGTTGTGCCTAAGACATAGTCCGACAAGCTCACTATCCTTAAGCTCTACAAGTGCACGTTCATCAAAGGCGCCACCTCTGATTTGCGCAACAACTTGAAGGCCAAAATCACGCACCTTTCGACGAAGCTCCAAAACAGCGGCATTCCAGATATAGTTGATCGCTGCATCGAACAGACCTGTAGATACAGCGACACACATGCGCGCAAGAAGTTCACTCCTCTGCGCGGGCGGAACCCTGGTTAGGAGCCGGGGCAGCGCTTCGAATGCATGCAATATTGCTTCGTCGGAAGCCAGTGCAGTGCGAGGTACACCGAGTGCATTCGCGAGCTGCGTGACAACAGTCTTGGTTTCATTTACGACGGCTGGTAGCAGTACCTGAGTCATTGTAGACAGCTTCCCGGTATGAGGTTCATAGGCTAGCCAACAACACTGGGATCCACCTTAGCTCGAATGAGCCTGGGAATCTCTCTCGTAACTGTCATTGGCAGGCTACTCGCTTTAGATCATGCTCATTTTTTGCTTGTACAACTGGAAGTCATTGGTACTCGCTGGCCGCCTTAAACAGCCGCTCAAGCTCACCAAAAGCTTCTTCTTTCAGACTTCCCTCGTCCCGCAAGCATCGCAGGATACGAAGGTACTGCAAGAGCTCAGTCGAGCTTGCACCGTGCGGTGGCGATGAATAGTGGAGAAAGAAGCCAAAGTTTGAGTAGAAAGGGCGACTTGGCGAACCGACTGGAGGTGCCTGTCCGTGCAGTTGAAGGGCGTCATCAAGTGACTTCACCGCCTGCAGCTTGGGCAGGAAATCTCGCCAAGCACGCTCATACGCTTCCTGCTGTTCCATTCGTCGTTCGCTTACAGTCTTTCGCCTGCCAGCCATTGAGATTCCCTGTTCTGTGTATGGACAAGGGGTGAGAACTGCGATGATTGCCGATGCAGCCAAGTAGTTAGGACTATCATCACCTACGCGCCTAGTCCCGCGATCCAGTAGGAGCAAACGAGGTCGTCATTTCCCGCTAGACTGCTACTACTACCGCACTTCGGCAACACAGCATTTCGCTCGAACCGAAGAAGAGGTGCTAGCAGAACATAGCAACGCCGCCGTCCCCTCTCGGGTCCGGCGGCGTTGCACTTCTCACTCAGAGCAAGCGATACCTCAGCCGCACTCCGAGAACCCACACACATGACACTTCACGCACCCTTCCGCGAACTCGAGCTGTGAACCGCAGTCCGGGCAGGTGCCCATGAACACCTCGCCACCGACCTTCCCGAACTCGATCTGCGGCTGCATCTGCTCGGCCATCGGCGGACGCGTCACCGGCACTCCAGCCGCCGGCGTCGGCGCGCTCAGCGAGTTCACCGGGCCCTGACCCACGGCGGGGCTGCCTCCGTTCAGCAGGTCCTGCTGCACACCCTGCTTCTCACGCAGCCACGTTTCCAGCGCGATGCCGATGGCGTCGGGCATGGAGAGCACCTTGTTCGGGCCCAGGCCCACAGCACGGTCGGACGAGATGCCGCGCAACTGGCGGTGGATCTCCTGCACCGAGATACCGGAGCGCAGCGCGAGCGACACCAGGCGGCCGATGGCCTCGGCGTCGGCCATGGCGCTGCCGCCGGCCTTGCCGAGGCTGAGGAACACTTCGAACGGCTGTCCCTTCTCGTCTTCGGTGATGTTCACGAACATCGTGCCGAGTGGCGTTTCCTTGCGGATGGTCGTGCCGCGCATGACGTCGGGACGCGCACGCTTGCCACGACGGCTCGCGCTCTCGGCTTCCGCGCTGAACAGCGCCTTCTTGGTGCGATCGAGTTCGTTCTGCAGTTCGGCGATCGTGCCCTGCAGCTCGCCGATCTCGCGCTTGAGCGTCACATCGGCCTTGGCGTCCGCCTTGGGCGCTTCACCGTTCACCGCGGCCTTCGCGCTCTCACGGTTGGCGGCGGCGTCCTGCGTGGCGCCGGTGCTGAGCACCTGATTGTCGCGCGAACCGTCACGGTACACGGTGACGCCCTTGCACTTCATGTCGTACGCCATCTCATAGATGGCACGCACGTCATCCACCGTGGCGGCAAAGCCGAAGTTGGTGGTCTTGGAGATGGCCGAGTCGCAGTGGAGCTGGTAGGCGGCCTGCATGCGGATGTGGTATTCGGGCGAGATGTTGTTCGCCGTGTTGAACACCGTCTGCCACTTGGCCGGCACTTCGGCATGCTGCACGCTGCCGGTCTTGGCGATGCGCTCCATGAGCTCGTCGCTGTACCAGCCTTCGGCCTTCGCGATGGCCACGAAGTCTTCGTTCACGTCCGGCATCATCACGCCAGCCTGATTGCGCATGAACGCCACGGCGAACAGCGGCTCGAGACCCGACGAGCAGCCGGCGATGATGGAGATGGTGCCCGTGGGCGCCACCGTGGTGACGTTGCAATTGCGGAGGAGCTGCATGGGACGGATGCGCTCGCCGCCGGCATCACGCGCACACGTTTCGTCCGGGCCCCAGATGGACTGCGCCCACTCGGGGAACGCGCCACGCTCACGCGCCAGGCGCTCGCTTTCCTTCTTGCCCTCGACGTCGAGGAACTCCATGACCTTGCGGCCCATCTCCACGCCTTCGGCGCTGTCGTACGGGATGCCGAGACGCACGAGCATGTCGGCAAAGCCCATCACGCCCAGACCGATACGACGGATGCGCTTGGAGAGCGCGTCGATCTCGGGGAGCGGGTACTTGTTGACGTCGATGATGTTGTCGAGGAAGTGCGTGCTGAGCGCGATATCGCGGCGCATCGCTTCCCAGTCGACCACGCCATTGCTGACGTAGTGGCCGACATTCACCGAGCCAAGGTTGCACACGTCGTACGGCAGCAGCGGCTGCTCACCGCACGGGTTGGTGGCTTCGTAGTCGCCGAGGTGCGGCACCGGGTTGTAGCGGTTGGCTTCGTCGATGAAGAACACGCCCGGCTCGCCCGTGCGCCACGCGCCCAGGATCATCTTGTCCCACACTTCGCGCGCGCGCAGCTGGCCCGTGGTCTTCTTGGACACCGGGTCCACCAGATCGTAGTTCGCGTCCGCCTTCACGGCGTCCATGAACTTGTTGGTGATGCCCACCGAGATGTTGAAGTTGGTGATCTTGGTGAGGTCTTCCTTGCACGCGATGAATTCCATCACGTCGGGGTGATCGACGCGCAGGATGCCCATGTTGGCGCCGCGACGCGTGCCGCCCTGCTTCACCGCATCCGTGCTGGCATCGTAGAGCTGCATGAACGACACGGGGCCCGACGCCACGCCAGTGGTCGAGCGCACCATGCTGCCGCGCGAACGCAGGCGCGAGAACGAGAAGCCCGTGCCGCCGCCGCTCTGATGGATGAGCGCCATGCTGCGGAGCGTATCATAGATGCCGCTCTGGCCGTTGCTGAGCGCGTCGTCCACCGGCAACACAAAACAGGCCGACAGCTGCCCCAGGGGGCGACCGGCGTTCATGAGCGTGGGCGAATTCGGCTCGAACCGGCGCTGCGTCATGAGGAAGTAGAACTCCTCGGCGATCGCCTGCACCGCGCCGTCCGACGCGCCGTAGCGGCGATCCGCCTCGGCCACCGTCGTGGCGACCCGCCAGAACATGTCTTCCGGCTTCTCCACCGGCTTCCCGGACTTGTCCTTCACGAGGTAGCGCTTTTCCAGGACGGTGCGCGCGTTCGCGGACAACGTGACCAGACCTTCCGGGGGCGTCGCGGAGAAGGGCATTTCGACGGGGCTCCTGCTGTTTTGGCGTGTGGCTTGGGCGATCGCTGATGCGTTCGCTACGGCGTTCCGAGTGCGTCCCCGGAAGCGGTCCAAGGTCCGAGCGGGGGCGTATGGTGCCTCCGTTCGTGAGACCGCGCAAGTCGCAAGCTAACGCCTTACCGGACGCTCACTTGCATTTGCCACATCACGTACCTGCGCGGGCAGGTGAGTTGTCCACCGCGAGAAGCTTTGTGCGGTGTGGCGAACCCGACCGGAAGATTCTGTGATATGATCACCGTGTATCATGACGGTGACACAAGAAATGTAGTCGTTCAAGTCGTTGCATGACAGGTCTTTACACGTCAGCAAACGGTCTCGGGAACGTCACCAACGCCGCACCAACTCGACATGAGACAAAAGGTCTACTTGTGATGAATTTCACGAGCCTTTGCTGCATTTGCCTGCTCTCACACAGCTGATCCCCATTTGCCCCCATTCACAATTCCCTGCCCCGTCCTACCACCCCAAACCTACCACCTATCACCAAGCCCCCTAGAACCCGCCACCTACTCCGACCGCACCCGCCCGATCTCGCCATGGCGGTGCTTTTGTGCCAACTCGACATACCTCGCCGCGTTGTCGAGGATCTTCCCCCGCTGTTCCGCGTCCAATGTTCGTACTACGCGACCCGGCACACCGACCACCAATGACCCCGCCGGCACCTGCGTGCCTTCGGTGAGCACCGCGCCCGCCGCAATGATGCTCCCCGTGCCCACGCGCACGCCGTTGAGCAACACCGCGCCCATCCCCACCAGCACACCGTCTTCGAGCGTGGTGCCATGCACCACCGCGCGATGCCCGATCACACAGTCCTCGCCCACGACGGTTGGCTTTCCAGGATCTGCGTGAATCACCGCACCGTCCTGCACATTGCTGCGCGCGCCGATGGTGATCTGTTCTACATCCCCTCGAATGACTGCGGTAGGCCAAACACTGGTGTCCTCGCCGAGCGAAACCCGCCCAAGCACCACCGCCGTCTCATGTATGTACGCCTTCGCCATCACCCACTCTCCTCCACGCTCGCAGTTCACCCACCACTTGCAGCCTACAGCCTAAAACTCATCCGCCTGCAACCCACTACGTCCTGCAAATCAGAAATACCCCCCCAGCGACACATAAAACGCCCCACCCCGCCGGATCCCCGCCGGCGCCACATACGGCGCCGCCCCACCAATCCGCACCCGATACGGCGTGTCATACTGCACCGCCACATCGAGTATCAACTCCGCGCCCGCCGACGCCATCCATCCATCCCGCTCGCCGACACGATTGCACACAATCGTATTCGTCGCCGCCAGCGCCGACGGACACCACGCCCGCGCCGCATCACTGAACACCACCAGCGACGCGCGATCGGTATACAGCGTGAACGGACTCGGCAACCGACTGAACATCACCAGCGGCGCACGATACTCCACCGTGCCTCCCAGCGCGCGAATGCCACGCTGCACCCCTGGCGCCACACCACGCACGGGGAAGGAACGTGACGGATCGCCGAACATCACCCCCGGCATCAGCTCCGCACTCACGCCACTCACACCGCCCACACTGAAGTCGGACCCGCTCTTGGTGTCGGCAATGCCTGCGGTGGTGCGCAAAGCGAGTGCATGCCGTGAATAACCCGGCAGGGGCAGCGGGATATAACCGCGCGCATTGAGCACGGTACGCCACGAGCCGGTTGCCCCCGGCGCGTCCTCACGCCAGCGGTACGTGGTGTTGTGCGCAATGGCAAAACCTTCTTCGAGCGACACCGCCCGTCCCGCCTGACGGGCCGTGGCGAAGCTGCCATTCACGAAGATCGACGGATAGCGCGTGCCCACACGCAACGCAGAATTGGCCGGCCCCAGCGCCGAATCGACATCGGCAAAAAAC
>NZ_DASWXE010000043.1:0-2647 GCF_036405635.1 Gemmatimonas sp.
CGATGTCGGGCAGCATGAGGTCGAGCACGATCAGCGCATGCGCGCGAGACTTCGCCAGGCGAAGTCCCTCTCGGCCGGTGGCCGCGACGCTCACCTGATAGCCCTCGAACTCGAGATTGCTGCGTACACCGGCGGCCAGCAACGCATTGTCTTCGACCACGAGGATGGACACGCCGAACGACGCGGAAACGGACTCCGTCATCATCGAGCGGTCTCCTCGTGTAGTGCCGGCAGGCCCACAATGAAGCGCGCGCCCGGTCCTGCAGGGCACACGGGTTCGCAGCGCACGTCGCCGCCCATGGCCTCTGTCAGAGCCCGCACGATCATCAGGCCAAGCCCCGCGCCGCCGGAGCCAGCTGGTGTTGGCCCACCGTGGCCGGAGGCACCGCGCTCGAACGCATGCCAGATACGATCGCGATCGTCGGGGGCGATGCCGGGGCCCTCATCTTCCACAATCAGTCGCACCTGTGCGCCGTGCGCTTCCACCCGGGCCGTGACCTGCTGCGATGGCGGCCCGTGCTTTACCGCATTGTCGAGCAGGTTGAGCAACACCTGCCGCACCGCGTCTGCATCGGCCAGTGCAATGGCCGCCGTGTCGGGCTCCACGGCGATGGACACTTGAGAAGTGCGAGCCAACGGCGCGAACTGGGCCGCCGTTTCGGCGACCAACTCGCTCACCCGCACCGGCTCCTGCCGGAGCTGAGGCGCGCCCTGTTCCAGTCGCGTGAAGCGAAGCACGTTGTCCACCAGACGCATGAGCCGGCGGGTTTCCTGCACGATCGCACCGAGGGCCAGCTCGCGATCGCTGGTTGTACGAGCGCGACCGAGTTGCAGCGTTTCGGCGAACAGCAGGATCTGGGCGAGCGGTGTGCGCAGCTCGTGTGAAACGGTCGAGGCAAACGCTGACCGCTGGTGCGCGGCGGCCTGTTCGCGGAGCAGGCGCCAGAGCAGCACTCCGGTCAGTGCGGTCGTGACCGAAAGCAGCGCCACCACCACCGCCAGCAGCACCGGCGGAATCCGGGCGTCGTTGCGCGCCCGCACGGTGATCAGGGCAGGGGCGCCCAGCGCGGAAACCCGTGTCTCCACCAGAGCAGGCGCGAGTACCGGATGAGAGCGCACGAGGTCGACGGCGAGTCCGGTGCTGTCGGCCAACCGGGCGAGATCCGGGGCCGCCGCAAACACAATCCGCAATGCGTCCTGAAGGGTCGCGGCATCGGCCACGCTGTCCGATACGGAGCGCTGTGCTCCCGCGCTCCCTGCGGCGGCGGGCGAGGCTGCGCCCAACTGCGCGCCGACCTGCGTTGCCACCATCTGCGCGACTTCCCGCTGCAACCGCGCAGTGGCTTCCCGATGAGCCCGCGCCACGCCGAAGCATGCCAGCACCAGCCACACGAGTAGTCCCACCACGAGCGTGGCCAACACCGTGAAGTCGGCGGCCGGGGACCTGCTGGGTTGGGGGCGAGGAACGAGCATCTTGGGTTCGCTGTTCGGGTTTCCTTCAATTAGCACCGTCCAAAGCGCATTGCGGGAGGCGGAATTGTCCGGAAACGGTCAAATGCGTCAGGCGTCGCGCAGGGGACTGGCGCATGCGGCGACGGTCCGGCCATGGCCACGACGGCCACCTCGACGGAGGCCGCATGGTTGGCACCTTGCCGAACGGCTCATCCCCATGCTGCGTATGCTTACTAGTTTGCCGTCTTCCGTTATTCGCCCCGATTCTTCGGAGTTGCTCAGCGATGCACGTTGGTCCCCGGATCTCTCCGTGTCGCTCCATGCGACGCACCGCCCGACGCCTCTTCGCCACGCTCGCCCTTGCACCGGCCCTGCTGCCGGGTCAGCTCGCGGCGCAGCAGTCTTCCCTCGACACGCGTGATCCGAATCAGAAGCAGGATTCGACGTACGCGAAGAACTATCTCGAGTGGCTGGCCACGCCGAAGCATGGCAGCCCGCTCGTCGACCACCTGCCGGTGGTACCGGGCGTGCCCACGCCGCGCGAAGTGCTGGGCTATCACGTCGGTGCACCGCGCACCCTGACGTACTACGCCGACCAGCTCAAGTACTACCGTGCGCTGGCCGCCGCGTCGCCGCGTGTGAAGATCGAGACCATCGGCAAGTCCGATGAAGGTCGCGAACTGGTCGTCATCTGGATCTCGTCCGAGGCGAACCTCGCCAAGCTCGATCAGAACCGGAAGAACCTCGCCAAGATCGCCGACCCGCGCGGCATGAACGAGGCGCAGGTCAAGACACTGCTGTCGCAGACCAAGCCGCACTACCACCTCATGGGTGGCCTGCACTCGGGTGAAACCGGTCCGTCGGAAACGCTGATGGAACTGGCGTACCGCCTCGCCGTCGAGAGCTCGCCGATTCTCAACCAGGTGCGTGACCAGCTCTACGTCTCCATCACGCCGGCGGCCGATGCCGACGGTCGTGACCGCAACGTGGACTGGTTCTTCCGCGGCCTCGAAGCACAGCAGGCCAATGCGGCGGTGCAGGCGCCCAGCGCTTCGGCGCCCAACGACACCACGCGTCGGCCGGCCGCACCGCCCGCACAGGGTCAGGGTGCCGGCGGCGCCGTGCCGTACTGGGGCAAGTACGTGTACCACGACAACAATCGCGACATCAACATCAAGCTGATGCAGATGCGCGC
>NZ_DASWXE010000044.1:0-17105 GCF_036405635.1 Gemmatimonas sp.
TTCGAGAACGTGTTCGTGTCCGACGCCAACGTGCTCGGTGAAGTGGGCTCGGGCTACAAGATCGCCATCGAAACGCTGAACGAAGGCCGTATCGGCATCGGTGCGCAGATGATCGGTGTGGCAGCGGGCGCGCTCAACGCCGCCACCGCGTACCTCAAGGAACGCAAGCAGTTCGGCAAGGCACTGGCCGAGTTCCAGGGCATTCAGTTCCAGGTCGCGCAGGCGGCCACCGAGCTCGAAGCTGCGCGCCTCATGGTGTACAACGCGGCGCGTCTCAAGGACGCCGGCCGCGACATCGCGCGTGAAGGTGCGATGGCCAAGCTGTATGCTTCGCAGATGTGCGAGCGTGTGACGTCGCTGTGTGTGGAACTCTTCGGCGGCTACGGCTACACGCGCGAGTACCCGGTGGAGAAGTTCTACCGCGATGCCAAGATCGGCACGATCTACGAGGGCACGAGCAACATGCAGTTGCAGACCATCGCCAAGGCGGTTCTGCGCTAAAGGAGACACCGGTGCGGGCCATCGGCCGCACGCTCGCTCTGGTTGTCAGCGTCGCCGTCATCGTGGCGGCGACGCTGCTCCCGGGCAATGCCATCGATCCAGGCCGGATGCCACCACGGTGGTGTCTGGCCTGTGGCGATTTGTGGCTGACCGATGTGGTCAGCAATGTGGTGTTGTTCATGCCCTTCGGCGCGGCACTCGCCTGGTGGTGGCCGCCCCGTCGCCGCGATTGGCTCAAGGCCGCCTTGGTCGGGGCGATCTTTTCATTGACGGTGGAGTTTTTGCAGTCGATCGGTATTCCCGCTGGTCGATCGTCGGCCATAGCCGATGTGCTGTCGAATACCACCGGTGCCCTGGCTGGCTTTTGGGCTGCGCGGCACCTCCCGGAGCTGATCGCACGCACAGGCGCGCAAGCACGGCATCTCGCGCTCATCTGGACCGCGATAGCGAGCACCACGCTGATCCTCACCAGCGTGGCTCTAGGCCCTCGTGGACCATGGCGGGCATCGGCGTTGAGAGACGAGAGCCTTGCGGTCATCGAACCCAGTCCCTACCGGCATGTGCCCACCCATCCCTGGTATGAGGCGCCGAATGACTCTGCCGTGGTGAATGGCCATCGGGCCACTCGAGGATGGAGTGGTCCGATCATTCTGTCGGCAGATCGCGAGGTGCTGCATTTCGATGCAGCAGTGACCGTGCGAGGCTACGATCCGAATGGCAGTCGGATTCCACTGCTGTTCGTGCACATGCCAGCCGACAGTGCGCCACTGCTGATGATCGCCGAACACGGACTGGCTGCTGAGCTGCTCGTGACACGACGGGCATGGGACTGGGGCCTCAACGTGCCCGTGCTGCGATTGCCAGGTGCCTTTGCGCAGCGCGCGCCAGACGATCCACGCCCGCTCACGCTCTCAGCGGTCACCTCAACCGACCACCTGCGGCTGTTGTCGCATTCGATATCGCGCGGCGGCACGCGCGAAGAACACAGTGCGTCACTCGCGTTGGTGCCGACGCTGGGCTGGGCAATGCTGCAGTCTCTCGTCGAGGTGGACGACGGATTTGCCCCGTTGGTGCTATGCGCCTGGCTGCTGACTCTCTACGCCCCCATCGGCTGGTGGGCACGACGGGCTATGCATGCGGGCCGATCAGCCGCTCTGCTGGCCCCCGCGATCGGTGTGGTGATCCCGGCGTGCCTGCCTGCCGTCTTTGGCGTGGCGGGGCTACCAGTGATGCAATGGATGGTTCTCGTATCCTGCATGGCATCCGGCGCGCTCGGCGCCGGATGGTATCGCTCACTCCCCGAGCATCAGGGCGCGAGCACCTCGAGCGCATAGGCCACGTGCCCGAGCGGGGCGCTGACCTGCACGCCCTGCACGGATCCACGGACTTGCTCCAGTGCCTCGCGGGCGATGGCGATACCTTCGGCCACCCCGTGCTCCTTGCTCTTGCTGCTGGCCAGTCGCATGCGCTGCAGCACGGCCTCCGGCACCGTCACCCCGGGTACTTCATTGGCGAGAAACTCCGCGTTGCGGGCGCTCACCAGCGGCCAGATGCCGGCCACGATCGGAATGCGGATATCCTGCACTGACGCGAGGAATTTCTCGAGTTGCGCGGGATCGAACACGGGCTGCGTGATGGCATACTCAGCGCCCGCTTCCGCCTTCCAGTGAAAACGCCGGAGCTCCTGATCTGGATCGATGGCCGCAGGATTCACCCCCACACCGACAACGAAGCGAGTGGGCTCGCCAATGGGGTTTTTGCCCGGATCGAGACCACGATTGAGCTTGGACACGAGATTCGTCAGACCAATCGCGTCGATGTCGAACACCGCAGTGGCGTCAGGATAGGGACCCATTTTCGGCGGGTCACCGGTGACCAGCAACAGATTGCGCAGTCCCAGCGCCGAGGCACCGAGCAGATCGCTGAGCATGCCAAGCAGATTGCGATCGCGGCAGGCATAGTGGGTCACGGCTTCGATGCCGTGCCGCTCGATGATCAGGCTGGTGGCAATGGCGCCCATACGGCTTTGCGCCCGTGGACCATCGGGCACGTTGATGGCATCCACGCCGGCCTTGGCCAGCGATGCGGCGTCCTGCTCCAGCTTTGTGGTGTCGATCCCGCGGGGCGGCACAATCTCCACGCTTGTGACGAACTGCCCCGCCGCGAGCTTGGCGCCCAGGCGTGAGCGTTCCGCCAGGGGCACCGCATCGCGACCGATCTTGGCGGCCCCCTCGGCGGGCCATTCCGCCGTATTGCCCACCTGCACGCGCGTACGCGGCGCCAGCGGACGAATGCCCTCCGCCATCGCCTTGATGTGCTCTGGTGTCGTACCGCAGCACCCGCCGACGATCTTGGCACCCGCCTGCACCAGGTGGCGTGCGTAGCTGGCCATGTATTCGGGGCTGGCCATGTACATGCTACGCCCACCCACGTCACGTGGCATGCCCGCGTTGGGTTGCGCCGAAAGCTTGCGATCGGTGACCGCGATCATGCGCTCGATCGCCTCGAGGATGGTCTGCGGCCCTACCGAACAATTGAGGCCGATCACATCCACACCCCAGCGATCCAGGGCGCGGGCCACGTCTTCAGGCGTCGCACCAAACGACGTACGCAGATCCGGACCGATCGTCGCCTGAGCAATCACCGGCGCCGTGGCACTCACTTCGCGGGCCGCCAGGATGGCTTGCTGCAACTCGTCGAGATCGGCGAACGTCTCCAGCACAAAACAATCAGCGCCGCCTGCGAGCAGCGCACGCATCTGTTCGGCGAAGATCGCACGCGCCTCGTCGCGACTGGTGGGACCATACGGCTCGAGGCGCACGCCCAGCGGCCCCACGGCGCCCGCGACCAGTCGCCGGTCACCCGCCGCCTCACGAGCGACTTCCGCTGCGCGACGATTTATGGCCTCGACCTGACCCTCCAGGCCGTACTGCGACAGCTTCGTGCGATTGGCGCCAAAGGTGTTGGTTTCGAGCACCTCGGCACCGGCCTTGGCATATGCCGCGTGCACATCGCGCACCAGGTCCGGGCTACGCAACACCAGTTCGTCGTAACACTGGTTGATGAACACCCCACGTGCGTAGAGCATCGTGCCCATGGCACCATCGAAGACCACGACCTGGTCGGGGTCGAGCAGCCGTTCCAGAAGGGCTGCTCGGGGCGATGGATCGCCCGCATGAATACTCGCGGGGTGCTGCTCGACTGGGGTGGTCATAGATAGCTTGAATCTATGCAAGAATCCGCCGTGACCCTATCGTCGCCGGCCACTTCGGCGCGCACCACCCGCATTGCCAGACTCGAGGAGTCGTTGAGTCAGAGGGTGCTGGTTATCGACGGCGCCATGGGCACGATGCTGCAGCGCCATCGCCTCACCGAGGCCGACTACCGGGGCAGCGGCCGGTTCGCTGAATGGCCGCAGGATCTCAAGGGCAACAACGACCTCCTGGTGCTTACGCAGCCGGAGATCGTGGCGGACGTCCATCGTGAGTATCTCGCGGCCGGCGCCGACATCCTCGAGACCAACACGTTCAATGCCAACACCATCTCCATGGCCGACTATGGCATGGAGTCTCTGGCCTATGAACTCAATGTGGCCGGCGCGGCACTGGCCCGGCGGGTGGCGGACGAGTTCGAAACGCAGGATCCGACCCGTCCGCGTTGGGTGGCGGGCGTGCTGGGCCCCACGAACCGCACGGCAAGCATTTCGCCCGAGGTGGAGAACCCGGGTGCGCGGAATGTCACGTACGATCAGCTCGTGGATGCCTATCTCGAGGCGACACGCGGGTTGATCGACGGCGGCGCCGATGTGCTGCTCGTCGAGACCATCTTCGATTCACTCAATGCGCGGGCCGCGCTCTTCGCCATCGCGCGCTATTTCGAGGAAACGGGCACCCGATTCCCGGTGATGATCTCCGGCACCATCACCGATGCCAGCGGGCGCACCTTGTCGGGCCAGACGGCCGAGGCGTTCTGGTACTCGATGGCAAACGTCGAGCCGATTTCGATTGGCCTGAACTGTGCGCTGGGTGCCGACCAGCTTCGCCAGTATGTGCAGGAGCTGTCGCGTATCGCCGATTGCCATGTCAGTGCACACCCCAACGCCGGATTGCCCAACGCCTTTGGGGGCTACGACGAGACGCCCGAGGACATGGCGCGGCAGATCGGCGAGTGGGCCCGCAGCGGTCTGGTGAACATCGTGGGAGGATGCTGCGGCACGACGCCGGCACACATTGCGGCCATCGCGCAGGCTGTGCACGGGGTCACCCCACGCGCGGTACCGACGCCGGAGCCACGCCTTCACCTGAGTGGCCTCGAGCCGTTCACCATAGGGCCGACCACGAACTTCGTGAACGTGGGCGAGCGCACCAATGTCACGGGATCCGCGCGTTTTGCGAAGCTGATTCTCGAGGGGAGTTACGCAGACGCACTGGTGGTGGCTCGCCAGCAGGTGCTGAGTGGCGCGCAGGTGATCGACGTGAACATGGACGAAGGACTGCTCGACGCTGAGCGTGCCATGACCACGTTCCTCAACCTGGTCGCCAGCGAGCCCGACATCGCGCGTGTCCCCGTCATGGTGGACTCGAGCAAGTGGAGCGTCATCGAGGCCGGTCTCAAGTGCCTGCAGGGCAAGGGGATCGTCAATTCCATCTCGCTCAAGGAAGGGGAGAAGGAATTTCTGCGTCAGGCCCGTCTGGTGCGACGGTATGGCGCAGCGGTGATCGTGATGGCCTTTGACGAAGACGGTCAGGCAGACACGGTCGCGCGGCGCGTGTCCATCTGCGGGCGTGCCTATGCGCTGCTCACCGAGCAGGTGGGTTTCCCGCCGCAGGACATCATCTTCGACCCGAACATCTTCGCGATCGGTACAGGCATCGAAGAACACGCCAACTACGCCATCGATTTCTTCGAGGCGACCCGGCAAATCAAGGCCACGCTGCCACACGTGAAGGTCAGCGGCGGGGTCAGCAACGTGAGCTTCTCGTTTCGCGGCAACAACCCGCTGCGCGAAGCCATACACGCGGTGTTCCTGTACCATGGCATCCGCGCGGGGCTGGACATGGGCATCGTGAATGCCGGACAGCTCGTGCCGTACGAAGACATTCCGCCCGATCTGCGGGAGCGCGTCGAAGATCTCGTGCTCAACCGTCGCCCGGACGCCACCGAGCGGTTGATGGAGGTGGCCGAGCAGGTGAAAGGCCGCGCAGCGCGCGCGGTGGAGGACGAAGCGTGGCGTGCATTGCCGGTGGAGGATCGCCTCTCCCACGCACTGGTGCACGGCATCGACGCCTACGTCACGGCTGATGCGGAAGAAGCGCGTCTCCTGGTCGCGCACCCCATCGAAGTGATCGAAGGGCCGTTGATGCGCGGCATGAACATTGTGGGCGATCTGTTCGGAGCGGGCAAGCTGTTCCTGCCGCAGGTCGTGAAGAGCGCGCGCGTGATGAAGAAGGCCGTGGCGCATCTCATTCCATTCATCGAGGCACAGAAGTCGGCCAACACCCGTTCAGCCGGGCGCGTGCTCATGGCCACGGTGAAGGGTGACGTGCACGATATCGGCAAGAACATCGTGGGCGTGGTGCTGCAGTGTAACGGCTACGAAATCGTCGATCTTGGCGTGATGCAGAGCTGTGCCACCATTCTCGAGAAGGCACGCGCGATCGAGGCCGACGTGATCGGACTCTCCGGCCTGATTACGCCCAGCCTCGAGGAGATGTCGTTCGTGGCCAGTGAGATGGAGCGTCAGGGTTTCACGATCCCGTTGCTCATTGGCGGGGCGACCACCAGCAAGGCGCACACGGCACTCAAGATCGAGCCGGTCTACAGCGGTCCGGTGGTGCACGTGCTCGATGCCTCCCGTGCCGTTGGCGTCACCAGCAGCCTGTTGAGCCCGGAACGCCGCGGCGCCTATGTCGAAGCGCTGCGGCGGGAGTACGCTGAAATTCGGGAAGCGCGAGCGGCCCGTGGCGGAGCAGAACGTTTGATCCCCATCGAGGCCGCACGCGCCAATCGCGTGCCTATCGACCTCTCGATTCCGGTGCCCGTACCGCACTTCACCGGTACACAGGCGATTGCGCCCTACCCGCTCGAAGATCTGGTGCCGTTCATCGACTGGACGCCCTTCTTCCAGACGTGGGAGCTGGCGGGCCGTTTTCCGGCAATTCTCGACGACGACGTGGTGGGCGAAACCGCCACGTCGCTGTACGCGGATGCCAGGCAGCTCCTGGATCGCATCGTACGCGAGCGTCTCGTGGAAGCCCGTGCCGTGTTCGGTTTCTGGCCCGCGCAGGCCAATGGCGACGATATCGTGCTGTATGCCGATGCGGAGACCCGTGCGCCGATCGCCACACTGCACATGCTGAGGCAGCAACTGGACAAGAAGGGCGACGGACGGCCGAACTATTGTCTCGCTGACTATGTGGCGCCGCAGGACAGCGGAGTCCTCGACTACGTCGGGGCGTTTGCGGTGACGGCCGGCCATGGCCTCGACGCGCTGGTGGCAGAGTTTCACGCCAAGCACGACGACTACGGCGCGATCATGGCGAAGGCGTTGGCGGACCGGCTGGCCGAAGCCCTGGCCGAACGGTTGCACCACCGCGTGCGCACGGAGTTCTGGGGATACGCCACCAGCGAGCAGTTCGACAACGACGCCCTTATCGACGAACAGTACCAGGGCATCCGGCCTGCTCCGGGTTATCCAGCCTGCCCGGACCACCGGGAGAAGGGTACGCTCTTTGCCCTGACCGACGCGGTGGGACAGGCGGACATGGCGCTCACGGAGAGCTACTCGATGATCCCGGGAGCCAGCGTCAGTGGCTGGTATTTCTGGCGCCCCGAAAGCCGGTACTTCGGGGTAGGAAAAATTCTGCCCGACCAACTCGCGGATTACGAAGCTCGTGCAGGGCGGACAGCGCCCGATCCGCAGTTCACCAACGTGCTGATGGCTCTCTGACGGGGTAGTATTCGCTCATGATCGAAACTGTGGTCCGACTGCTCGATGGTCTGCTCCTGCTCATGCGTCCGATGGTGTTCGCCGCGGGAACCCTCGCGGCTGCAGGCGCGATCGGCTCCTGGGCCGTGCGCACGAGACGGCTGTCGCCGTTTTCCCCAGCGGCGCGCCTCATTCGCGAACGCATCGATCCCTGGCTGATCGCCCCCATGGAACGCCGGGTGCTTCGCGCTGGCGGCACACCGTATTCCGCGCCGTGGTGGGCACTCGCCGCAGTGATCATCGGTGGATTGCTGCTGCTGTCGACGATCCAGTTTTTGCGCGACCAGATCCTCATGCTGCTGCTGGCCACCACGTCCGGCTATTCGCTGGCTGCCGTGCTGGTAAAGTGGACGTTCAGCGTGCTGCGCATTGCACTCATGGCGCGTGTGATCTCGAGCTGGGTGGGCGGCAGTCCGTACTCCAAGTGGTGGGGCTGGTCATACACCCTCACCGAGTGGTTCCTGGCCCCGTTGCGCAACGTGATCCCGACGATCGGCATGATCGACATCTCCGTATTGATCGCCTACTTCGGGCTGGGCATTCTCGAGTCCGTCGTCATCGGCGCGATCCTCCGCTGACCCTCTCCAGGGCTCGACACGATGACATCGGGCCCAAGCGGATTCTCGATTCTCTGCGCGTGCGGCAGATCGTTGCACACCGACGAATCACACCTCGGCCGCACGGTGCGCTGCATCTGCGGCCGGCCGATCACCATCAGCAAGCCGACGAACCAGTCGTCCGGTGAGCCCGCCGCAGGACGTGGGTCCACCCATGGCACCTCCTCGCGCCGCGCGACTTCTGATGGAGGGCGTTCGGGTGCGCACCGTGCCACGGGTGATCACACCACCAGCCGCTCAGCACCATATGCGGCGCCGACTGCCGGCCGGACGCGGCAATCCCCAGGCTCGCGTCTACGCGGAGCCGTCCGTCGTGTCCTTCGCGGCGTGGCGGCTTATGTACCCGCATCACGCGCCGACCTGCGCTGGGGAAGCAAAACCACTCGTCTCACCACGATGGCGGCGTGGATGTGGTTCGCTGGCATGGTCGTGGCATGGGTCGGGCTGATCACGTTTTCAGAGCGATGGCTCCCCTTCACATTGCTGCTGTATGGCCCACGCTGGGTCGTGTTGACGCCATTGCTCCTGCTCCTGCCCATGGCCATCATCTCGGCGGGACGGGCGTTGCTGCCACTTGGGGTGGGCTTCGTGATTGGCGTGATGCTCATCATGGGCTTTCGGTGGACGTTGCAAACCGACCAGCCATTCTCACTCTCTCCGGTCCCATCCTCGGAAGGCAATCCAACGGGCATACGTGTACTGACGCTCAATGCGCAGGGCGGCGAGGCGGTGTCGGCGCAGCTGAATGCCATGCTGGCCCGGTATGCGCCGTCGGTGCTCGCCTTCCAGGAATGCGGAGAAGGGTTCTTCCAGCGCTTGTCCGAGCGACGCGGCCGACACGTCGCCCGCGTGTACGGCATGTGCGTGATGAGCGAATGGCCCATTGTGGCTCAGGACACCATGCCTCGGGCGGCTTTTGCCCGGGTTGCCGAATTGGGACTTGGCGGCGCCGCGCACGTGGTGCGGTTCACCATCGCACATCCACACCGACCGTTCGAACTCGTCACGTTGCACCTCGAGACGGCACGCAAAGGCCTCAGTATGCTGCTCGGCGCGGACGGTGTACTGAACGACCGGACGGGGATGCCCGAACTACCACGATCGGCCGACCTGGGCCGAGTGGCAGCGAACGCGGAAATTCGCCTGCGGGAGTCCGAGCGTGCCGCGTACTGGAGTGCACGCCGCGCCAGCGAGACGCCGATCATGGTCATGGGCGATTTCAACATGCCCGTGGAGAGCTCAATCTATCGTCGATACTGGCGATCGCTCACCAATGCCTTCGAGGCACGGGGCACCGGGTTCGGCTACACCAAACACGAAGGAACGTGGATGCGCATCCGCATCGATCATGTCCTGGTATCTCCCGCCTGGTTTTCGGTGAGAGGGGCATGGGTGGGGGACGATGTTGGCTCAGATCACCGGCCGGTCGTCGTCGATCTCGACTGGCAGTCCTGATCGTGACGGCCCCGGCGCCGTTCGGGGCGAATATTCGGATCATGCAGCCCCTTGGGCTGGTATAACTTGCAGGCCGCTCCTTTCCCGCTCGGACTGGCCCGGTGTCGCCTACATCGCGACCACCGAACTTTTGCCTGGAGTTCTTCATGCGCCCATGGTCTGCGATCGTTGCTGCTGCCGTTGCCCTCGCCCCGGGAGCGATGTATGCCCAGGACAAGGACATCGTCGAAACCGCTGCGGCCGCCGGGTCCTTCAAGACGCTGACAAAGCTGCTCGGCGATGCCGGCCTCACCGAGACGTTGCGTGGGCCGGGACCGTTCACCGTGTTTGCCCCCACCGATGAAGCGTTTGCCAAGCTGACGCCGGGTACGCTGGAGGCGCTCGCCAAGGACCGTTCGCGTCTGCGCAGCGTGCTGCTGTATCACGTGGTGGCCGGCAAGATCACGGCTGCCGACGCCGTGAAGCTGGCGGGTTCGGGCAAGAAGACGGTGGAAGGACAGGAGGCCAAGATTTCGGTCATGGGTAACACTCCCATGATCAACAACGCACACGTCACCCAGACCGACATTGCCGCCAAGAATGGTGTCATTCACGGGATCGATGCGGTGATGTTGCCGCCGGGGCGGTAGCGCTCGCTCGACCGAGTCATTGCCGTGAAGATGCAGGATCAGAGTTTTAGGGGGCTCGGTAGTACGCTGTAAGTGTTAGGTGGTAGGCTGGACAAGCTTCTGCGCGTAGGAGCTTGCCCAGTCCTACCACTTCTCACATCGCACCTCTCACCGAGCCCCCTACAACCCACCTCCCATCTGCGGCTGTCGCCTGGGCGTACCACAGGGAATATTCGAAGGACCTCCCCTCGATCCCCTTCCCTCCGCTGGTTCGTTTGTTGATGTCTCTCTCCCGCCTTGCCTTCGCCGCGCTGCTCGTCACTCCGTTTTCTCTGAGTGCGCAATCCACGCCGCCGGCTGATCTGATCGTCACCAACGCGCGCGTCTACACGGCCGATGACGCGCGTCCGTTGGTTGAAGCCTTCGCCGTGCGCGATGGCCGGGTGGTGTTTGTGGGCTCGCAGCGTGAAGCGGCGATGCTCAAGGGCGCATCCACCCGCGTGCTCGACGCGCAGGGCCGCACCATCATCCCGGGCATGGTCGATGCGCACGCCCACTTTGCGGGTCTCGCGCAGAAACTGCGGGCCGTGGACCTGGTGGGCACGAAGAGTCTCGACGAAGTGATCGCGCGTGTCGCTGAGAAGGCGAAGACATTGCCCAAGGGCACCTGGATCACCGGTCGTGGATGGGACCAGAATGCATGGGCCGACACACGCTTCCCGAGCCACGCGCAACTGTCCGCGGCGATTCCCGATCATCCGGTTATTCTCACACGCGTGGATGGTCACGCCGGGTTCGTGAACACCGCCGCCATGCAACTGGCGGGACTCACACGCACCACCAAGGATCCGGACGGCGGCAAGATCCTGAAGGATGCGCAGGGTAATCCCACCGGCGTACTCATCGACCGCGCGCAGGGCATCGTGGGCGCCAAGGTGCCGGAGTTCACACGCGAAGAGATGCGGTCGGCGCTCAAGGATGCCGTGGCCCGCATGCATTCGTTCGGCCTGGTGGGTATGCACGATGCCGGTGCGTCACGCAGCAACATCGATCTGTTCGAAGACATGGCGCAAAAGCAGGAGCTCAACCTGCGCCTGTACGTCATGATCGGTGACGATTCGACGGCGCTGCGTCACTACTTCGCCCAGGGTCCACGATCCGGGCTGCACAACGGTCAGGTATGGGTACGCGCCGTCAAGTTGTACGCCGATGGCGCAATGGGATCACGCGGTGCCGCACTGCTCGAGCCCTACAGCGATGACCCGAACAACAACGGCCTGCTGCTATCCGCTCCGGCGCACATCCAGGAAGTGGCCGAAGCGGGTCTCAAGGCGGGCTTCCAGATCAACACGCATGCGATCGGTGATCGCGGCAATCGTGTGGTGCTCGACGCGTACGAACGCGCCATCGGCAGGGTGCCGCGTGTGGACCATCGTTTCCGCGTGGAACACGCGCAGATCCTGCACTACGAGGACATCCCGCGCTTCGCACAGCTGGGCGTGATCCCCTCCATGCAGGCCAGCCACCAGACGAGCGACATGTACTGGATCGGCAAGCGCCTTGGTCCCACGCGTCTCTACGGTGCTTATGCCTGGCAGTCGCTGCTGCAGACCGGGGTGATCATTCCGAACGGTTCCGACTTTCCGGTGGAAGAAGTAAATCCGCTCATCTCGTTCCATGCGGCCATCGCCCGACAGGACGGACGCGACTGGCCGGCCGGTGGCTGGTTTCCCGAGCAGAAGATGACGCGCGAAGACGCGTTGCGCAGCATGACGATCTGGCCAGCGTATTCAGGGTTCCAGGAGAAGGATCTCGGATCGATCACTGCGGGGAAGTACGCCGATTTTGTCATGCTCGATCAGGACATCATGCGCGTGCCGGTGGAATTGGTGTTGAAGACCAAGGTTCTTGCCACGTATGTCGGCGGCAAGACGGTGTATGAGGCGGCGCCTAGACCGTAAACCGGCGTGCCGTGTTCGTGAATCTCTTGCAAGAAGCAGAAATTCAACTTCCCGGAGATCCCTGTGCGTCTCGTTTCACTGCTACCGGCCGCCACTGAGATCGTCGCTCTGCTCGGCGCCACCGACTCACTCGTCGGTGTGACGCATGAGTGTGACTACCCGGATATCGTGGGCTCACGGGCACGGGTGACCAAGAGTGCGTTGCCGGACACGCATGACCCAGGTGCCATCGATGAAGCCGTGCGCGCACAAAGTGCCGACGGCATCGCCCTGTTCGCGCTCGACGAGAGCCGCATCAAGGCCTTGCACCCCGATGTGCTGCTCACGCAGGCGCTCTGCGAAGTGTGCGCGGTGCGCGAGTCGGATGTACGCGCCCTGGCCGATCGGCTCTCGCCCACTCCAAAGGTCGTGACGCTGGGTGGCACCTCGCTCGATGGCATCTACGACGACATTCGCGCGGTCGCTGTCGTGATGGACGCGCTGGACGAGGCCGAGGAGTTGTTGGCCGGCCTGCACGATCGGGTGCGACATGTGCACGAAACGCTCAAGGCGGCGAAGGCCCCGCGTCCACGTGTGGCGCTCGTGGAGTGGACGGCACCGGTGTACCTGGCCGGGCACTGGGGCCCGGAGCAGATCCGCCGCGCGGGTGGTATCGACGTGATGGGAGTGGCCGGCACGCATTCGGTGCCGGTCGACATGGACGCGTTGCGTGACACGGATCCGGAGATCGTGGTGTTTGCGCAGTGCGGCTACGGCGTGTCCGCCGCGGCCGACGAGGCGCGCGCCTGTCTCGCGCAGCCCGAATGGTCGTGGCTGTCCGGTCGCGCGGTGTGGGCCATGGACGCCAATGGTCTCACCACCCGACCCGGTCCGCGCGTCGTCGACGGCATCGAAACCATGGCGCGCATCTTCAACCCGTCGCTCTTTTCCCCGATCGATCGGCGTCACGCGGTTCGCATCTCGTAACTACGGGGGTGCGCGCTCGGCGCTTTGGACAGGATGGCGTTCCCCGCCGAGCATTCCCGTCGTCGCTGCGCTCCTCGGGAACGAGTCGTCGGGGAGCCGCCACCAGCCCACGCGCCGGCGGACTGAGGGCTGCGATGGCGGCGAGTGACGCCGATGGAGCGTCGAAGAGGGCGACGCGTTGAGATCCGGGAGGAACCCAACAGCGAACGACGGGTGCGCCGTTGGTAAGTGGGTCTCCGCGAGCCGACGTGTTCCCCATAGCGCCGACTCGTTTCCGAGGAGCGTAGCGACGAAGGAAATGCTCGGCGCGACGGGGATCACGTCGGCGAGCCGCCGACACAATAGCAAAGGCAGCGGCGGCGTTCAGCCCAGCCAGAGCTTGACGGCCATGAAGAGCAGCAGCACCGCGAATGCCTTGCGCAGGACGTTGGCGTCGAGGTGAGTGGAGAGCAACGCGCCGAGGTATGCACCGACGGCCATGCCGAGCGCGATGTAGAGCGCGTCCTTCACCTGCAACTGACCGGCGCGGTAGTAGGTGACCGCACCGATGGCGGCGCCGATGGGCAGGACCAGCGCCGCGAGTGAGGTCCCCGCGGCCTGCTGCGGCGGCATCTTCGCGAGATAGATCAGCGCCGGGACAATCACGATCCCGCCACCGATTCCGAAGACACCGGACAGGATGCCGGCGCCAAGCCCGATCGCAATGAGGAGGAGAATCATGCCACAAGCTACCACGTATATTTCCGGGATGCTTTCCGACTCTTCCATCGCCTTCCTCAAGCGCCTGCTCGACACCCCGGGTCCCTCGGGTTTCGAAGGTGCACCCGCGCGCGTCTGGCGCGCCGAAGCGGCCGCGTTCACGTCGGCCATCCGCGCCGATGTCATCGGCAATTCCTACGCGACCGTCGAAGGTACTGGCGGCCCCGATGCACCGACGATTCTGCTCGCCGGCCACATCGACGAAATCGGTGTGATCGTCACGCACATCGACGACAACGGCTACGTCTATTTTGAGCCGATCGGCGGGTGGGATCCGCAGGTGCTGGTCGCGCAGCGCATGCGATTCATCGGGCGCAATGGCGACGTGTTCGGGGTGATCGGCAAGAAGGCGATTCACCTCATGAAGCCCGAGGAGCGCGAGAAGGCCTCGAAGATCACCGACCTGTGGGTCGACATCGGCGTGAAGAACAAGACCGAGGCGCAGGAGCTGCTGCAGGTGGGTGATGCGGGGGTGATCGATTCACGCACGATGGACATGCCCAACCATCGCATCGTCTCGCGCAGCATCGACGATCGTATCGGTGCGTTCGTGGTGCTCGAGGCGCTGCGTCGCTATGCGCAGAATCCTGGGCATGCACGCGTGGTCGCCGCGGCCACGGCGCAGGAAGAGATAGGCTACTCCGGTGGCGGCGCGCGTGTCGCGGCGCATTCGCAGGACGCCACGATGGCGATCGCGGTGGATGTCACGTTCGCGACCGATCATCCTGGCGTGAAGAAGGAAGAGATCGGCGAGCACAATCTGGGAGGCGGACCGGTCCTCACACGCGGCTCGGTGGTGTCTCCGGTGGTGTACCGCCTGCTGTCGGAAACGGCCCAGCGTCTCGAGATGCCGTACTCCATTCACGCTGCGGGTCGCTTCACCAGCACCGACGCCGATGCCATGCAGCTCGCCCGCAGCGGCGTGGCGACAGGCCTCGTGTCCATCCCGAACCGCTACATGCATTCACCGAACGAGATGGTGTCGCTGGAAGATCTCGATCGGGCCGCGACACTGATCGCGGAGACCTGCCGGACAGTGAGTGCGGCGACGGACTTCACGGACCGATAGGGCGGGATTCTGGTCTCAGATATCTGAGATCAGACATCTGAGATCCGACGGATATAGAGGGATGAGAAATCAGACCTGCTAGACATTCAGAAGCCTGAGCACTAGCGCCGGCCACCTTTCGTGTGCGCCGGATAGGCTGCTGTCTGCGCGTCATGACAGAAGGCAGTGCGCCCCGTGCACTCAGGCCTCTGACATCTAGGACGGTCTGTTTTCTCACCTTCTATATCCGTCAGATTTCACATTTCAGATCTCAGAACTCTGAAGTCTCTCGCTTGAAATCTGACGAACCCTCTTAGCTGTCCAGCCGCTGCGCCGCCGCCGCCACATTCGGGTCCGGATCGTGCTTCAGGATTTCGAGTGCCGGCACCACCGCCTGCCCTCGTGCCCGCAGCAGCGACTCGATGGCGGCCACGCGCAGGTAGGAATCCTTGGGTGCGGGACGCTCGGAGCCGTCCTGTGGTTGCTGGGGCGGCAACGCAATGCGCAGCAACCGCTGGATCGCGTCGGCGGAGCCCAGTCGTCCGAGTGACGACAACATCTCGAGTGCCACGTCTTCGTCGGTTTCGCGCTCGAGTGCCATGGCGAGACGGGCCGCAGGCGGGCGAACACTCCCGCTGGCCGTCGACGTGAGTCCGTAGGCCGCTGCCGCGATGCGACGCACCTCGGCGTTGCGATCGTCGATCAGTCCATGCAGGCCGGCCAGGGCCTTGGCCGTGCCCAGACGCAACAGTGAGCGCGACACCGCGATGCGAATGCGGTCATCGTCGTGAGACACCAGGGGCAGCATGGCGATATCCGCGTGCTCCACACCCATCTCACCGAGCAGAGCCACGGCGTTGCGTACCACGAACCAGCGTGAATCGCGCACCAGATCGAACAATAGCGTGGCGCCGAGATCGAGCGAGACGATGCTGTCGAAGTATGCGCGACGGGCTGTTGCGTCCTGCACGCGCATGAGCTGATTCACGAGAATCTCCACGGCGATTTCGCCGGCGCGCGCGAACAGCTCGAGCAACGTGAGACGATCGGGCACATGTGGCAGCCGTTCACCCAGAAGCTCGAGCGTACGACGGTGCTGCAAGCGGCGCAGCAGACGCTCCAGTGCGAGCCGTCCACTGCCCGCGCCCACCGTATGCAACTGCGCCATACATGCGCGAGCGATCCCCTCCACCACCCGCGCTTCGCCCCGGAACTCCGCCTCATCCAGCAGGTGCGCGAGCTGGTCGACGGCCGCATTCGCCGCGTCATCACTGTGTGCCGCAATGAGACGTGTCAGTGCAGCGGCGGTGGGCGACGCTCCGGCACCATCCGCCATGGTCGCACTGATGGCCGCGATGCCCTGCTCCGGCGCCTGCCGCTGGAATGCGGACGGCAACTCGGCGGGCGTGACCAGCACGCTCCACGAGCGCAGCAACTCACGCGGCGGGAGTTCGGGGCCGACACTACTCAGTGTCGTCGGCGTATCGCTCGAGAAGGGACCAGCATCCCCGCTGCGCGGTGGTGCGGCCAGCATGGATGCCAGTGTGAACAGCTCTCCCGGCGCTGCACCCTGGCGCACCGTCATACCGCCGACACCGTGCGCAATGCAGCGCGACAGCAAGCCAGCCAGCAGCGGATCATCGCGGGTCAGCCCCCGGTCCACGGCCTCACCGGCCAGCACAAACTGCCCCTCGAGGACACGGCACAACATCGCCCCTTCGCGAATGCGTGCCGTGAAGAGCCGGAGCGCGTCGCGCACCGCCGCGCGTTCGAGCACCTCAGAGGTCCCGGTCGATCCCAGTGTGACAATGCGATCGACCAACAACGCCAATGCCCGCGCCGTCCCGCGCGCCGCCCGACCATCGGGCAATGCCCGAAACGCGCCACTCTCTGCAGAGGACGCGGAAGGCGTGGAGCGACGGTAGCCGAGAGGGGACATGAGACCGGGAAGGACTACGAAGAAGCGGGGACTGCGGGGGCTGGTGGAACGGAAGCGGGGACTGCGGGGGCTGGTGAAACGGAAGCGGGGACTACGGGAGCTGGTGGAACGGGAGCTGGAACCACGGAAGCTGGGGAAACGGGTTCCAACGGCCGCCATCGGAAGGTATGCCATGACATAGGCGGGCGCCGCCCAGTCGTGACATGCGGGTAAGTTGCGGGTGGAGCCCGGTCCGGCCCCCGGTTGAGACCGTAGTTCCAGCT
>NZ_DASWXE010000045.1:0-2365 GCF_036405635.1 Gemmatimonas sp.
CTATCGCGCAGCTCGTCGCCGGCCAGGGCGAAACCGCGCTGCGTGGCGAGGTCGGTGATCTCTTTCACATGGGCCGTACTACCGGTCGCGCGCCACCAGGCGAGCACGAACTGTTCCGGGCGCACGCAGTGCAGATCCACATGGGCACCGTCCTCGAAGCGGAGCGAGATGGTGCGCCCGCCGCCGCCGAGCACTTCGCGCACGCCGCGCAGCTGTGAGAGCGTGGTGGCCACGACACTGGGGCTGCCACGCACGGCGGCCACGAGGTCGATGTCCCGCACAACTTCCATGCGCCGCCGGATGGATCCGGCGATCTCGAGTCGCAGCACGTCTGGGTGAGCCCGCAGGGCTTCGGCGATGCGCGCGGCTTCGGCCCGTCCATGTTGCCACAACACGGCGGCGCCCGTGGCGCGCAGATCGGCGATGCCCTTGAGGATGCGTTCCGCGGTGCGCTCGCCGAAACGCGGCAGCGCGGCCAGGCGACCGTTGCGCGCGACTTCCTCGAGCTCCATCACGGAGTCGATATCGAGACCGTCGTGAATGGCCCGAATGCGCGCGGGACCGAGACCGGGGATGCGCAGCATTTCGAGCAGCCCTTCCGGCGTTTCCTCCTGCAACCGCTCGAGCAACTCGGAGCTGTTGGACGCAACGAGGTCGCGCAGGACGGCGTGGGCTTCATCGTCCAGCGGTTCGCCGGAGATGGCCGTGGCGTCGGGCAGTGTGCCGAGCGCATCGGCGAGTGGTGTGTCGGCAAACGCCCCGACGGTGCGCGCGGCCGCCTGCATGTTCCGCACGCGTGCCTTGTCGGCATCGTGCAATTCCAGCAGGGTGGCAATGCTGGTGAGAACGTGGGCGGCGGTGCGGCTGTGCATACACGCAATCTAGCGGGCGCGGGGCGCTTCCGGCGGTGACCACGGCGGAGATTGCGGCGCGTCAGGTGTGCTGCGTGTGATCTGCCGTATGCAGTCGGGCAGTCATCCCGGGACCGCCGCAGGCGTCAGCTTTCGACGCCCGCCTGGAACTTCATCTGCCGGATGAGATTCACCATCTCTCCCTCAGTGAGGTCCAGCTCATGCTGACCGGCGACGGGATCGAGCAGGCCATTGCGCATGCCCACACCCACCCGGTTCTGGTAGCGCACCTTGGCGAGCAGTTCGAGCGTGATCTGGCGCAGGCCATGGTACTTGCGTTTCTCGGCGTTGGCGCGGCGATACCGCTGCGTCAGTTCATCCGGTTGGAGATCGCGGGCGAGCGCCAGTACGTCGTCGGTCGTCCGCCCGGGAAATACACCGCGGTCTGGGATGCCGTTGTTGGTCCAGTCACTTTCGGCAAAGAACAGCCGTCCCACGAACTCGATGCCATCGTGGGAGGTGTGCAGGGTGACACGGACCTCGCGGTCGTCGACCGAGAAGGTGCCCAGTGGGGTCTGGATGACGGTGCTGCGTGACGCCATTGCAAGAGCTCCGACCAGCGTGATACGAGCGTAATACGAATCGTCTATCGTGTCGCTGTTTCGGCCAGGAATGTCTGCAGCGCCGCAAACAGGGCTTCCGGCTGTTCGACGTACGGGACATGTCCACACGCGTCGAGCACCACGAACTGCGCACCCAGACACTCGGCGGCCGCTGCTGCCGATTCAAGTGGAATGGGATCCGCATTGCCGTGAACGACGAGCACGGGGCAGTCCACGGCACAAAGCGCATCGCGCAGGTCGAAGTCGCCGAGACTGTTCCAGATGGACTGTTGGACTTTGCCTGTCACGCGAAACGGCGTCAACGCCGTCGCCTTCGCGGGATCGCGGAAATATCCGGCAACGCTGAGCTCGAAACTGCGCTGCCGATAAGCCTCGGGATCGCGCTCGCGCAGCCCCGATGCGTTGAGTTCGGCACGCATGCCCTGGATGATTTCGCCGCGCCCGCGTGCGGCGAGCGCCTCTTCAAACTGGTTGCGCCAGGCACGCGTGATGGGCGCAGGGGAGATGAGCACCATGCGCGCGGGGGCGGGCAGGGAGGCGTCCTGCGTGCAGCGGATGGCGTACAGCATGGCCAGCATCGCGCCCCAGGAGTAGCCGATCAGTGTGGGTGGGACGAGTCCGAACTCACCGATGAGTGCGCCAAGGTCGGCGACCTGTGTTTCCCAGGTGATGGGGGTGGGGTCGTCAGTCTTGGATTGTCCGCCTCCGCGCTGGTCGTACGTGTATACGCGATGGTTCTCGGCCAGGGCGAGCATCTGCGGATACAGGTAGTCGTGGTGCGCGCCGGGGCCGCCGTGCAGGAGCATCAGCGGCGCGGCGGAGGGGGGGCCGTCGACGCGGTAGTAGAGGGAAGTGGAGGCGGAGGACGGCATGAAGGGCGGGGGCTGGTGA
>NZ_DASWXE010000046.1:0-21292 GCF_036405635.1 Gemmatimonas sp.
CGATCAGGCGGCTTGACGAAGGCGGAGGGCGGCCCGCCTTGCGGGGGTCGTCCCAGGGCCCTAATATCGGCAGACCGAAAAAATACCGAAGCCCGGAACTTCGGTGTTCGCGCCCTTCCGCCCAAGGAGTCAGCCATGCCCACAGCCGTTCTCACCCCCGCCGAGTTGCTTGCGCACTGGCAGGGGCTGCGCCGCGTCACCCGGCGTGTCATCGAAGCGTTTCCCGAGGATCAGCTCTACACCTTTTCGATTGGCGGCATGCGGCCGTTCGCGGTACTGACGGCCGAGATGCTGGCCATCGGGGTGCCCATGGCCAAGCAGATTGTCACTGGTGAAGTGACGCAGTTCGAGGAGAAGGCACCGGCCACCAAAGCGGAGTTGCTGGCCAAGTGGGACGAAGCCACGACGGAGCTGGATGCCCTGTACAACCAGATCGCCCCTGAACGTTTCGGCGAGACGATCACGCTGTTCGGCCAGTACACCGGTACGGTGTGGAGCCAGTTCTTCTACGCCATCGACAATGAGAATCATCATCGCGGGCAAGGCTATGTGTACCTGCGCGCGCTCGGCATCGAGCCGCCGCCGTTCTGGGATCGGCAGTAGCACCTGATCCGCACATTCGAACGCCGTCCCATGCGCCAGGAATCGCGTGGGGCGGCGTTCTCTATTGATTTCCCTTCGTTCCTTTGATGTCCTGCAGTTTTCGCGCGCAGCGCCTGCAGGAACCCTTCCATTCCGCCGCATTCCCTTGTTATCCCGAACAGTCGCGCACACGGCGAGGTCCATGAAGGGATATAAGGGTTCCTGCAGGCGCTGCGCGCGAAAACAGCAGGAAGGGAAGGGATTGAAAGGCGAGTGGCTTCGGGCAATTGTCCTGGTGATTGTCTTTGCCGATGACTTTTAGGGGCGTGTGCCGATCTGTTTGGCCAGCCACGCGTGCCGCGACTGCGAGGCGGTGGAGGGCAGTCCATGCCCGGAGTCGTACCACTCCACGGTGGTGTGCTGGGGCAACGCGCGATGCAGGGCTTCGGCGTCTTCGGTGGATACGTACTGGTCGCGACGCCCGTTCTGTACGAGCAGGGCGGGTGTGCGAATCTGATTCGCAAACCGAATGGGTTCGATGGGGCGCATGGCGGCCAGCCAGCGCGCCTGCGCGGTTGCAGGCAATTCGGCGAGTGGACGAGCGGGTGATCCATCGCGGTTGGTCATATGGTCCACCATGCCGCCGTCGGGCACGAACAGGATGCCCGCAGCAATGCGATCTTCGACGCTCAGAAACAGTGTGCCCATCGCGCCGCCATAGCTGCCACCCACATAGGCGATGCGCTTCGGGTCGACATCGGATCGCTGGCGCAGCAGGTCCACGGCGCGACGCAGGTCATGAATGAGCTGCACCTGATCGACGCTGTCCTGCACGGTGAACGATGGCAATGATCCGCGACGGGCCCACGGCGCATCAATGGAGAGCACGATGGCCCCGCGTCGCGCATGGCTGTAGCCCACCGCGCGCATTGCTTGTTCGGCGTTGCCGGGAAGGCCATGCAGGAGAAGTACCGCAGGGTGAGGACCTGCGGTGTTGGGTACGGCAATCACACCGGAGGCGCGGTCTCCGCCGCGGCTGGCATAGCTGATCCGCTGCATGGTGATGCCTGTGTCCAGCGATGCAACGGGCTCCGTGACAATGGCCAGCGGTGCGGCGCTGTCGTGCCGGAAAAGTGCTCGCGGGTCATGGCGAACCTGTTCGGGCCCTGTCGCGTGTGCGCGGGACGTGGCGCCCAGCAACGTACAGCTCAGCGCGCCCAGCATCAGCCCGAGTGTCTTGCGACGTGTGCTCATGTGTCATCCGACACACGAACCGCACAATTGGTGCACTCGACGCTGAGCGCGAGGGCGTCGTCAGTTCCAGTTGTCGATCTTGAGGTCGTCCGGTGATGGGCGGCCTGTTCCGGATTCGACATAAGCGCGCAGGCTGAGCAGGAAGGTCGCCCACTTCATGCTGCAATGGGCCATGAACTCCACTTCTTCCCGCCAGCGGCGGTGCCCGAAACGCACGATGGTGAAGTCGCCTTCCTCGGCCAACGCAAATTCGATATCGGTACCCACCCACTCATCAGGCCCGGCGACCACATGCCACCGCACCAGCTGGTCTCCATCGAGTGCCGTGACGTTCACATCGAAACGACCGAGCTCAACGCCCTCAGCATTCTCGAAGCGAAACGTGATGGCCCCGCCAACACGGGCGTCACCGCTCGTGTTGCGGGTCCACCAACCCGCCACTCCATCAACCGTGGCCAGCGCGGCGTACACGCGCGTGATCGGCGCCTTGATGCCTATGCGATGAACGATATCGGGCACAGCGGGACCTCGAACGGTTGAGTGGGGCGCGCGTACGTGCCTGATCCTAGTGTGCAAGCCGGGATCGCGCGATATTGGCCACGCTGCAGGAATCAATTGGTGTGACGAACGGCGCATTGCGCGAGTTGCTGCAATGAGTGCCCCACACGGAGAATGTCATGCTCGATGCTCGGGTGCGCACGACGCTGTTGGACTATCAGGCTGGCCGCTGCGACCTCGAGACCGCAGCGCAGACCCTGCTCACCGTACGTCGGGAGCAGGGGTGTCTCACGCTGATGGAAGCGCCCGATTCACCATCGGCTCAACGCGCTCTGGTCGCCCGCTACAGGGAGCTGGTGCGTCTGGAGTTCGGGGAATCCTGAAGGTTGGGAGCGGTCCTGCTTTTCGCCGGTATCACCGCGGCAATCCCTGCTCGAGATCGGCCACGATGTACGCCATGATAGCCATCGCGGCCACGCAGCGCTGCACTTCCTTCGGGTCGAGCTTGTCGGGCGTATCGGCGTCGGTGTGGTGAAACCAGAAATACCGGCTGCCATCCACCTCGAGCCCCATGCCCGGCACACCGGTCTGCATGATCGGACCGATGTCCGCGCCACCACCGGTCGGTCCGATGCGGCCTGCGCCGATCGGCGTCAGCAGCGTGCCCACCGCTTCCACCAGCTTGCGCGCCTCCGCCGATCCGGTGAAACCAAAGCCGAGCGGTGAGAACACACCGCCATCGCTTTCAATGGCGAGTTGGTGCACTTCGCTCTGGTGGGCATCACGATAGGCTTGCCCACCGCGGCCGCCATTTTCTTCGTTGGTCCAGCCCACCACGCGAATGGTGCGGCGCGGCGTGAGCCCCAGCTTCTTGAGCAGGCGGATGGCTTCCCATGCGGCCACTACACCACCCGCATCGTCCATCGCACCCTGACCCACGTCCCACGAATCGATGTGCCCGCCCATCACCACGATCTCCGCAGGCTTTTCACGCCCCTTGAGCTCACCAATGACGTTGTGGCTTACGGCATCGGGCAACATGCGCGCACTCATCTTGAGCGTCACGCGCACCTTCTCGCCGCGCGCAATCATGCGACGCATCATCATCGCGTCTTCTGCGGTCACGCTGGCGTGCGGAATCTTCGTGACGGTGCTGTCGTAGCTCATGTTGCCAGTGTGCGGCGTGCGCATACTGTACGGGCCCGCCGATCGTGCGAGACTGGCCACTGCGCCAACCTTTGCGGCAGCCACCGCACCTTGCCGACGGAACGCGCCATTGTAGCCGTAGTCGCGCCACTCCGCGTCGTACAACACGATCTTACCCTTGGCTTCAGCGGCGCGCTGCGTGAGTTCCTCGAACGAGGCCACCACCATCACCTCGGCCGTGATGCCCGCGGCCGGCGTGGCAATGCTGCCGCCCAGGCCCAACATGGGCAGCAACTGGCGGCGTGGTGCGACCAGTTCGAGGGACTCCGTACCGCGCACCCAGTGCGGTACCATCACGCGTTCCTTGCGCACATTGTCCAGTGCATCGGCCTTCATCGTGGTGACGGTCCAGTCGATGGCCTGCTCCAGCGCCTGTGAACCGGAGAACCGATGACCGAATCGGTCACTCAGTTCCGCAATGCGATTCCAGGCGCCCGCGCTGTCGGCTTGGGCCGCGGCGATGATGCGATTGGCGACATCACGGTACTTCGCCGGGATCGCGTCCGCGGACTGTGCTGAGCCAAGGGCCGGGAACGCCGCCGAGGCCAGCGCCAGGCATGAGAGGTGCATGCGCACGGCGAGTCTGAACAGAGCCTGGAAGGACCGGGTCATGGGCGTGACGATGTGGAGGAATCGGGGGGACGGTCACCGGACGTGAAGCCGACGCTTACACAATTGTAAAGCGCTGGGCCTTTTCAGGGGCCAGTCGTGCGTGGAGTGTCCAGAGCGGGCTGCCGATCCTGTAGAAGAGTTGAAGTGCTGCCGGCGCAGGAATGCCCGCAAGGCGGGTGAGACATTGCTCATGGCGGGCGATGAGGTGCGCGGCAGCCATTGGATACGGATGTTGGACGGGTACGGTCGCGATGGCAAAATCCAGGAAAGCCCTACGACTGCGGCGGCGTGTCGATCATGTCACGCCACTGCTGATGCTGACGCTGCTCGCGCTGATCATGGCGATGGTGGCGGGGCCGAAGGTCTACATAGAGTCACAGGATCAATCCCTCGACCATGCACGGAACGAGGGGGGACTGCGCATTGGCTATGCCGTGGAGGCGCCATATGCCTTCGTCGATGAGGAGGGCGAGGTCACCGGTGTGGAGCCCGCGATCGCACGCGAAGTGGCACGGCGTCTGGGCATTCCATCCGTACACTGGCGCCTCGTGCGATTCGGTGCGCTGGTCGACGGCCTGCTGGCCGGAGACTACGATGTGGCGGCCGCCGGGTGGTTCGTGACGAAAGAGCGCGCACAGCGGATCGCATTCTCGCACTCCACCCTGCGTGTGCAGTCGGCGCTGCTGACGTCGGCCGGAAACCCGGAGCGACTGCACTCCTACGATGCCTTTGCCAAACGCCCGTCGTTGCGTGTCGCCGTACTGGGCAATTCCGTCGAAGCGGACGCGCTGCTCAAGATTGTGCGCGACAAGGCTCGCGTGGTGGTGGTGCCCGACGCCGCAGCCGGGGCCGCCATGGTACGCACCGGCACGGTGAATGCGCTCGCGCTGTCGTTGCCCACCGTACGCTGGTTCGCGGCGCTGCATCCCGATGACTTCAGTTGGGCGGCGATGGATTCGTCGGCCATCGACCAGCGGGCCACGGATGAAACGGCCTTTGCCTTCCGTCCCGAAGACCGTGCGCTTCGCGAAGCGTGGGATGTGGAGCTCACACGGTTCATCGGGTCCAAGGAACATCAGCAACTGCTCGAACGTTTTGGCGTGGGGAATCTCGACAGGACGAGACGCGCGACAGCCCGGGTAGACTCGTTGCCGTGACCGCCATGCGTCGCCCCCTGCGGATGCGTGCAGTGCATGGCCCGCAGCGCCCCTTTTGGTGGGGGTGTTTTGCCGTGCTGGCTTCGGTGAGCCTTTGCATCGGCGTCCTGTGGCTGCATGTGTTGCAGACGCGAGTGGTCACCCGGTCCGAGACGATCCTCAGCTCCGTCCGGGAGGCGCGCGCCGATCTGTCGCAGGGGTTTCTGCATGTGATGCTCGCCGACAGTACAGGCATTCCGTTTCAGCGCGAGCAGGGATTGGCGTTGCTGCATCAGGCGGTGGAGGCACTGCGCCGTCCACTGACTGGGAAGGAGCGTGCGAGTGGATCCGGAGAAGCGACTGCTCCCATGGCGGCTCTCGATCGGCAGGCGCGGTCTTTCCTTGTCCAGCTCAGTATGTGGGACAAGGCCACCGGGGCGGAACGCGGAAAATTCGAAGGGCGGATCCGTGAGGCGTTCCATGAACTCGAGCTGATGGCCGAAGAGTTGGATCGTGGGCAACGCATGCAACTGGCAGCGGCATCCCAGCAGCTCGATCGCCGCTTTGATGTCGCCGTCGTAGTGGCCGCCATGCTGAGCATCGTGCTGTACGTGGGCGTCGTGACGTCGCACCGTCATCAACTGCAGACGGCGCGCGCGCTCGACGAAAACGTGAACGAGCACCTGCGCATGGAAGGCGCGGTGCAGAGTGCCGAGCAGCGATTCCGGGAGCTGGCCGAGGCGATCGAGGAAGTCTTCTGGATGACCGACGTGGCCAAGCAGCAGATGTTGTATGTGAGTCCGGCCTATGAACGCATCTGGGGACGCTCGCAGGCTGATCTCTATGCGGCGCCGGAGTCGTGGGTGGAGCACATCCATGCGGATGATCGCGAGCGGGTGATGCAGGCGGCGCGTGAGCAGCAGGTGGCGGGCACGTACGACGAGACCTACCGTATCGTGCGGGCCGATGGTGCCATCCGATGGATTCGTGATCGGGCGTTTCCGGTTGCTGGTCCAGATGGCACGGTAGAGCGTGTCGTGGGCACCGCGCAGGACGTGACCGAACAGCGCATTCTGGAGGACCAGTTCCGCCAGGCACAGAAGATGGAGGCCGTGGGCCAGCTCGCGGGTGGCGTGGCCCACGACTTCAACAATATTCTCGCGGCCATGATCATCCAGGTGGAGCTGGCGCTCACCACCGATGGCGCGCCTGAAGAGGTCCGTCGAGATCTGGTGGAGATCGGGCAGTCGGTGGACCGCGCCAAGTCGCTCACCCGGCAACTGCTGGCATTCAGCCGTCGGCAGATGATGCGCGTGGAGGATGTCGATCTCAATCAGGTCGTGAAGGGCTTCTCCGGTCTGCTCGATCGCTTGCTTGGTGAAACCGTGGCGCTCACGGTGGAGTTGGCGCCGGGTTCATTGGTGGCCACTGCGGACGTCGGCATGCTCGAGCAAATACTGATGAACCTCGCCGTAAACGCCAAGGATGCGATGCCGCGCGGTGGAACGCTCGTCATCCGCACGTTCACGCGAGATGTGAGCGAAACCGAGCCCGGTGCTCGCGGGGGGGGCGAAAGGGTGACACATGTCGGTTTCAGTGTGACAGACACCGGAACGGGCATTGCACCCGATCATCTCTCGCGGATCTTCGAGCCGTTCTTCACCACCAAGCCGGTGGGTGAGGGCACGGGGCTGGGCCTCGCATCGGTGTTCGGCATTGTCAGCCAGCATCACGGCGTGGTGGAGGTGCAGAGCGCTCTGGGCCAGGGCACCACGTTCACCGTGTCGCTGCCGATGTCTGGTCGGACAGCCTCCGAGCAGGCGGAGGCTACGCCGGCTCGTGAGGTATTCCGGGCGCACGAGACGATCCTGGTGGCTGAAGACGACCCGAGCGTCCGGTCGCTGCTGCAGCTCGTGCTGGAGCAGCAGGGCTATCAGGTGCTGGTGGCAATGAACGGCGCCGAGGCACTGGATGTGGTGCGCCGCCACTGTGGACCGATCCACCTGCTGCTGTCCGATATCGTCATGCCGGGTGCCATCGATGGGTTCGAGCTGTGTCAGGAATTGCGCACCCTGCATCCGGGGATGCGACGGCTGTTCATGAGCGGGTATGGCAGCGAGATCGGCGCGCAGATGCTGGCTCTCGAAGCGGGCGAAGAGGTGCTCACCAAGCCGTTCACCACCGCCGAGCTGCTCGAGGCTCTGCGTGCGGAGCTCGATGGCGTGGGGGCGCGTGGGACGGTGAACGGAATCCGCCGGCTGGCACATTCCTCCTGAAAGGGATGGCCGGCGCACCCGCATCGGATCGCGTCGGGGGTGCCTGTTGCGGCGCTGCGGGTCGTGGCAGCTTCACTGCATGACTGGATTCCCACGCACCCTTCTGGCCGCCGCGATGCTGGCGGTGGCCATCGTTCGGCCCGCTGCTGCGCAGCCCATCGACTCCGTCTGGATCAAGGCGAACTATCGCAAGGTCGAGGCGCGCGTGCCCATGCGCGACGGCGTGAAACTGCTCACGTCGATGTACATCCCGCGCGACACGGCCGGGAAGCGCTTTCCGTTCCTGATGACGCGCACGCCGTACAGCGCGCAGCCCTACGGTGAGGCCATTCGCGCGACGCTTGGCCCGAGCAGCAATCCGCGGTTCGCGCGCGATGGGTACGTGTTCATCGTGCAGGACGTGCGCGGGCGCTACATGTCGGAAGGCAACTTCACCAGCATGACGCCGCACAACCCGTCCAAGAAGCCGGGTGAGGTGGACGAAAGCACCGACACGTACGACACCATCGAGTGGTTGCTCAAGAACGTCACGCCGAACAACGGGCGTGTGGGCATCTACGGCGGTTCGTGGCCCGGCTTCTACGCCACGGCCAGCTGCATCGATGCCCATCCGGCGCTGGTGGCCTGCTCACCGCAGGCGCCGATGACCGACGTCTGGATGGGTGATGACAACTTCCACAATGGCGCGTTTCTGCTGGCGCACAACTTCACGTTCTTCTACCGCTTCGGGCGTCCCGATGGCAGCCCGCCGGGCGTGGAACGCGGCAGCCGTCTGAGCATTGGCCCCGATGCCTATCAGTACTACCTGAACCTCGGTCCTGTAGGGCCTGCTGCCCGTCGCATCATGCCCCGCGACTCGGCGCCGGTGTGGTACGAGTTCGTACCGCACGTGACGTACGACGAATACAACAAGGCCCGCGACATCAGCCGCTTCGTGAAGAACATGAAGCCGGCCATGCTGGTGGTGGGCGGTTTGTTCGACACGGAAGACCTGCAGGGTCCGTGGCGCACCTGGCGCGGTATCGAAAAGCTTTCGCCGGGCAACAATGCCCGCATCATCGTCGGACCGTGGTCACACGGTGGATGGGGCCGAGGTGACGCGAACAGCCTCGGGGCGCAGCGCTTCGGAACGGCCTCACTGGGTGTGTATTTCCGCGACTCCGTGGAGTTCCCGTTCTTCCTGCATCACCTCAAGGGCGGTCCCGACCCCAAGCTCGCCGAAGCAACGGTATTCGAGACAGGACGTAATGTGTGGCGGCACTACGAGCAGTTCCCGCCAGCCGATGCCACACCCCGCGCGCTGTACTTCCATGCGGGTGGCAAGCTGTCGTTTGCGGCTCCGACGGCCGCTACCGGCGCGGCGGCGTATGACAGCTACGTGAGCGATCCGATGAAGCCGGTCCCCACGATGGATCGCATCGAAGGACAGGGCATGCCGCGTGACTATATCGTGGCCGATCAGCGCTATGCGTCGCGTCGCCCTGATGTGCTGACGTACGTGAGTGATGTGCTCGAAGAAGACATCACCATCGCCGGTCCGATCGTGCCCAAGCTGCATGTGGCCACCAGCGGTACCGATGCCGACTTCATGGTGAAGCTCATCGACGTGCAGCCGGCCGACGCGCGGAACCTGCCCGATGATGAGCAGGGCTTCGTGCGTGCCGGTGCGCAGTTCCTGATTCGCGGCGAGCCGTTCCGGGCCCGCTATCGCCGCAGCTGGGAGAAGCCGATTCCGTTCACGCCCAATGTGCCGGATTCGCTGGCGTTCGAGATGCCCGACGTGAATCACACCTTCCTCAAGGGGCACCGCATCATGGTGCAGGTGCAGAGCACCTGGTTCCCGTTCATCGATCGCAATCCGCAGACTTTCGTGAAGGACATTTTCGAGGCCAAGCCATCCGACTACAAGGCAGCTACCATGCGCGTATACCACGTGCCGGCCAAGGCGTCGCGCATCGAAGTGCGGACACTGCGATGAGCCAGTCCGCCGATCAGCTGCTGCAGGAGCTCAGGCATCCGCATGATGATGTGATTCGTGCGGTGCGTGGTGTCATCCTGTCAGCGGACAAGTCGGTGAAAGAGGGCGTGAAGTGGAACGCGCCCAGCTATTACACATCGGAGCACTTCGCGACCTTTCATCTGCGGGGCAAATCCGGTGTGCAGCTCGTGTTACACCTCGGAGTCAAAGCGCGCCCGGACGCGGACATGCCATCACACGTGTCCGATCCGGGCAAGCTCCTGACCTGGAAGGGCGCCGATCGGGCGCTGCTGCACTTTGCCGACGTCGCGCAGGTCGAGCGTGATCGAACTGCGGTTCTCGCCATCCTGAAGCAATGGCTGCTTCATGTGGCAGTCTGACACACGCGCGCCATACCTGTTGGGCATCACCCGTCTCCCGTGTCATCCATGACTGATATCCGTCGCGACATTGTCACCGGCGCGCTCGCCGAAAGCGCTTCCGCCCTGGACGCACTGCGCCGCAACACCGCCACCCTTGATGCCATCGTCGCGGCTGGTGCGCTGCTCGCTGAAACGCTGAGCGGCCGCGGGCGTGTCTACTCCTGCGGCAACGGCGGCTCGATGAGTGATGCCATGCACTTCGCCGAAGAGCTGTCAGGGCGCTACCGAAAGAACCGGCGCGCATTGGCGGCACAGGCCATCAGCGATGTGGGGCACCTGAGCTGCGTCGCCAATGACTTTGGCTACGAGCAGGTCTTTGCGCGCTATGTGGAAGCCCACGGACAGGCGGGAGACGTGCTCGTGGCCATCAGCACCAGTGGCACCAGCCCGAATGTTCTGCGCGCTGCCGAAGTGGCGCGCGCCCGTGGTATGCGGGTGATCGCGTTCACCGGCCGCTCCGACACGCCACTTGGCGCGTTGGGCGATATCGAGATCTGCACGCCGGCTGGTCGGTACGCCGATCGGGTGCAGGAGCTGCACATCAAGGTCATTCATATTCTGCTCGAACTGGTGGAGCAGGCGTTGTTCCCGGAGCTATCCGACTCACCGGCGTGATTCCCGGCTCACTCGCTTACGGTTCTTCTACCAGACGCCGCAGTCGGGTGATGGCGCGATCCCAGCCGGCCGAGATGCCATCGAGGAACGTGCGGGCTTCGTCGAGACGACGTGCCTCGAGGGCGTACAGTACCTCGCGACCACGACGCTGATGCGACACCAGGCCTGCGCGTTCGAGAATGCGCAGGTGTTTCACGATGGCCTGGCGTGTCACGATCGCATCGTCGGCCAGCATCGTGGCGGAGAGTGCCCCGCGGGCGCGCAACGTGCGCACGACCGAGAGTCGGTGTCGATCTCCCAGCGCGAAGAACAGGTCTTCGACGTCGCCGTCTGTTGATCCCGACCTACTGGTCTTCGACATGCCGCGCGAGGTTCTCGGCCTGCCCCGCCCAACCGGCGTGATTCATCATGAACGCGCGTTCGCGGCGATGGGCCGGCACGTCGTCGAACCCCGATTCAATGATGGTGAGCTGTGTGCCGTCCCCATCCGGTTCGAGCAGGAACTCCACCAGCGTCGTGGGCTCCGTGGTGGGGTCGACACTGGCATCGATGCCGAATGGAATCCACCGGAAGGCGAAGCGATGTTCGGGCTCCATGGCAATGACCGTGCAGAACACCGTGGGTCCGTCGGGAATCGTGACCGGCGATGGCGTGAGTCCCATGCTCTCCTGGAACTCCATCACGCCGTCCGCGCTCAGGCGTTCATCGAAGGCGCCCGTCACGGGCTGCCCCACCACGAATGGCCCGGTGAGGTGCACGCCAAACCACGCGCTGAACTCCCGGTGATCCGTGATGGCACGCCAAACCCGGTTTACTGGGGCCGCGAGCTGTACCCTCTTCTTGATGCGATCCAGTCCCGCCATGAAGTCTCCGCCGCATGTATCTGAGATATAAGTGCAACCTTAAGGTTGCATGATATTTCGCAGGAGCCCGGTGCACAACCGGCTTCGCAGTGCGCGATATTCAGGAGTCCTCTACCTCCTTCCGGCAGATCATGGTCCGTCTCAGGACGTCCCGATTCACGTTCGCCGCTGCGATGCCGCTCGCCTTTGTTGGCACCGCGTGCGCGCTGGCGGCCCCAGCCGCCGCGCAACAGTCGGTGCGCGCCGAGCCCACCGTGCAGGTGACGGGCGCCGTGACGCAGTCGCTCACGCTCAAGGCCTCGGATCTTGCGGCCATGCCGCGTGCGTCTGTGCGCACGGAGAGCAATGGCATCGTCACCACCTATGAGGGCGTGTGGGTGGCGGAGGTGCTGAAGAAGGCCGGTGCGCCGCTGGGCAATGCGCTGCGCGGGGCGGCGTTGTCGACCTACGTGGTCGCCATGGCCTCGGACGGCTACCAGGTGGTGTTCTCGCTGGGTGAGCTCGATCCGGAGATGTCGGGCGGGCAGTTCCTGCTGGCCGATCGCGCCAACGGCGAGTCGCTGTTCGGCGAGACCGGTGCGTTTCGCCTGGTGGTGCCGACCGACAAGCGTGGCGCGCGCTCGGTGCGCATGCTGTCGAGTCTCCAGGTGGTCACGGTCCGCAAGTAGCCACATGCGCCGCGGCCTGACGACACTGTCCGCGCTCGTGTTCACGCTGGGCGCGGTGTGTGTGGCCTCGGCGTTGAGGTGGCTCGATCGGCCAGTGGCAACCGTTGCCAGTGTCGCCCCGGGACGTGCGAGCGCGAAGCCGGAGCCGTATGTGTGGGACATCCCGGCGCCGTTCCCGCGTCCCCCGGTGCCGGCCGACAATCCGATGACGGCGGCCAAGGTGCTGCTGGGCCGTCATCTGTTCTACGATGCGCGTTTGTCCGGCAACGGTCGCCTCACTTGCGCAGCGTGCCACACCCCGTCGCTCGGGTTTGCCGATGGGCGCGAGCAGGCGATTGGATCCACTGGTGATGTGCACCCGCGCAGCAGCATGACCCTCACCAACGTGGCGTACAATCCGGCCTACAACTGGGCCGATCCCACCACCACCACGCTCGAGGCGCAGGTGCTGGTGCCGCTCTTTGGCACGTCGCCTGTCGAAATGGGACATGCGGCCGACGGCGCCGAGCTGCTGCAGCGCCTCAAGACCGACCCGCGCTATCGCCCGCTGTTCACCGACGCTTTCCCGGACGACACCGCAGCGATCAGCGTGCGCAATGTGGCGCGTGCACTGGCATCGTTTCAGCGCACGCTCATCTCGGTGCGTTCTCCGTATGATCGCTATCGCTATGGCGGAGATCGCAACGCCATCTCGGATGCGGCGAAGCGCGGTGAGGTGATCTTCTTCTCCGGCCAGCGTGGTGGGTGTTTCCAGTGCCACGGAGGATGGAACTTCAGCGGCGGCATTCGCCACGAAAGGGACACGCTCACGCAGGCGGCGTTCTTCAATACCGGTTTGTACAACCTGCCGGGCGGAACATCGTATCCATCACCCAACACCGGTCTGCATGTGCATACAGGCCTTCCGGGTGATGTGGGGCGGTTTCGTGCCCCCACGCTGCGCAATATTGCGGAAACGGCGCCCTACATGCACGACGGCAGCCTGGCGACGCTCGAGGACGTGATCGATCACTATGCCGCTGGTGGTCGAACGATCGCGCAGGGTCCGCGAGCCGGAGTGGGCCACGACAATCCGAACAAGGCGCCAGCGGTGCACGGCTTCGAACTTCGTGGTACCGACCGCGCAGATCTGGTGGCGTTCCTGCAGTCGCTCACCGATTCGACGTTCCTGGGCAATCGAGCGTTTTCGGATCCGTGGCGTGGGCGCCGATAGGCCGGCATGAGGCCGTGCTGGCGGGGACGCGATTGTACGCGAAGACTCTTTGACGTTTCCTTTTTCATTGAATGAGCTATGGCACAAACGAAACGATGGCATTGGCTGCTGATCGGCGCAGGCGCTGCAGCCCTGACGGGATGTGGCTGTGATGCGGTGGGCTATCCTGGCATCGAGATGACGTTCATCAACGCCACGACGTCTCGTCCTGTGGCTCTGGGTGGAGCGATGATCCGCGTTACGCAGAATGGCATCGAAAAACCCATGCAGCCTCGGCCCATCTCGGACTCTTCCTCCACGTACTTTGGATGCTGTGGAGGAGGACAGTGGCGGGTGCGACTCGAGCACGCGGGATACCAGCCCTTCGATACGACCGTGCGGGTTCGCACCGAAGGGCGCTGCGACCGGCCGATCCTGCAGCGCGTGCGCGCACGCATCTTTCCCACCACCACGACCTGACGTCGCCGGACAGCTCGATGAGGTGTCCGGCATCGATCCGCTCGGGGCCGTGCGGTACCAACTGTTGCGCAGGAAATACGGAAGATCGAGCAGCTGAAGCGCGCGTAAGGCTTACTGAAAGCGTTGATGTCCGACGTGGTCGCTCAATCAGTGAATATTGCTCATGGCATTCGATCGAAAGTTCAGGGGTCGTTGGGTGTGGATGTCCCTGCTGGCCGCAGCACTGTGGTCGCATGGAACCGTTGCGCGCGCGCAGACGGTGATTGCGCGAGGTTTTCTGCTCGACAACACCAGCAACGAAGACGTCGCTGGCGTGGTGTGGGGGGCCCGACTGATGCTGCGTGGTCCGATCGTAAATTCACCCGTGCTACTCCGCATCAGCGTCGATCGCGCCATGGGGAACACGGATCGTGTGCGGCGACCGTGTTCCCCGATGCAGCCGGTATGGTGCGGCGCCAACGCCCCCAGTTCCCGCACCGCCGTATTGGTCGGCGGAGCAGGATTGAGTGTTCCTGTTGTGGGAGACCCGCGCACGACGCGCACCTCGGTGAGTGTCATTGGTGACGTCCAGGTCGGTGAGCTTCACCTGCTGCTCACTGATACCGACGGCACGGTGGCCAGCATGTTCGAGCGCGTCAAGGGCGGAGCCGCTGGAGTGTCCATGGCGTGGAAGCCGAAGGTGACATCCCCGCTCAGTATCGAGGCCGAAGTCATGCTGGGCGGGCTCAACATGCGGGACGCCGGTAATGTGCATGGGTACAATCCGAAAGGCTTCAACTTCCGCCGCTACGGCATCAGCCTCACCTGGCTGCCCTGAGTTTCTCGTACACGCCACTGGTATGATGCCACTGTTCTTCCTCTCCAGTCGCTACTCGTGAAACGATTCGCTTGTTTGGTTGGCGTCGCACTGGTGTGTACGACGGGCTCTGTGGCAGATCGCGACCTGCACGCCCAGACCGTGGCGGTCCGCGCCATCGCCGTCAACAATCACAATCGCAACACACCGGACAATCTTCTCGGCGGCGCTGTGCAGGTGCGTGGTCAGCTTGGTCAATCCGGCATCTGGCTCCGCGCTGGAGTCGATCACGCGGGTGGGCGCAAAGAGATGCTCACCTCCACCTGTCAGGGGCTGGTGCCGCCTGGGATGGACTGCGGAGCGGAAGACGCGGTGTCTCGAAGTGGCTTCTGGATGTGGAGCCTCGGATTGGGTGTGCCACTGCTTCGCCGTGAACGCGTCAGTGTGCTCGCGAGTGGCGGTGTGGATGTCGCGGAGCTCGCCGTCCGTATTCACGGACAGAGGACACAACGGTTGCTGAAGGGCACGGACCCGCTGCTGGGAGGATCGGGCGGAGTCACCGCAACCTGGACTCCCAAATCGGGATGGCCCCTCGCGATCGAGGCTGAGGTGATGCTTGGCGCAGTCGGCCAGTTCCCCGGTACGGGTGCCACGGACACCTTCGAGCCCGGCAAAGTCGACTTCCGTCGTTACAGCCTCGGTCTTGCCTGGCGCCCCTGAGGAGGCATCTTCTCCGCCAACCCCTCCACGGAGATCGGGCATGAAGCAGTACGGCGCAGAATTTCTCGGAACGTTCTGGCTGGTGCTTGGTGGCTGTGGGAGTGCGGTGCTGGCGGCCGCGTTCCCGAATGTCGGTATTGGTTTGCTGGGTGTGTCGTTTGCGTTTGGACTCACGGTGCTCACGATGGCCTTTGCCATCGGACACATCTCCGGGTGCCATCTCAATCCCGCGGTATCGGTGGGATTGTGTGTGGCCGGACGTTTCCCAGCAGCCAAGTTGGTCCCCTACATCGTGGCGCAGGTATTGGGTGCCATCGCGGCGGGCGGCGTGTTGTACGTGATCGCGAGTGGCAATCCGGCCTTCGATGTGAGCAGCGGATTCGCGTCGAATGGTTTTGCGGAACACTCACCCGGTGGCTACTCCATGGTGGCCGCGCTGGTGACCGAGGTGGTGATGACCATGTTCTTTCTGCTCATCATCCTCGGAGCCACCGACAAGCGTGCGCCTGCCGGGTTTGCACCGATCGCGATCGGTCTGGGCCTTACCCTCATCCATCTGGTGAGCATCCCCGTCACCAACACGTCGGTGAACCCGGCGCGCAGCACCGGTGTGGCGGTGTTCGTCGGTGGATGGGCCGTCGCACAACTGTGGCTGTTCTGGGTGGCGCCCATCATTGGCGGAGCGATTGGCGCCGTCGTGTACAAGGCGATCGGCGACGAGTCGGCCTGACGATCAGCTACATCCTCGGCCACCACAGAATCATGGTGGCCGTGCCAATGCCGGCTGCAGTGGCCATCGTGCAGAGGATCAGCACGGTGGCCATTGCCATGTGAACGGCGGCACGTTGATGCGCGCGGGCTCGGAGGTATCCCTCGAGTATCAGCAAAGGCAGCAGGAATTGGGCAAAGGCCAGTGCGATGAGAAAAGGCCCGGTGAATGTGTCGGGATCGAACCCCACCGGACGGCCGTGAATGACCAGCCATAGCGTCAGGCCAATGCGAAAGAACCACACGCCGTTGGTGGCGAGGTAGAGTCGCAGCGCCCAGCGCCGGTGCGTGTCGATGTCGCGCGCTCGGGCGGCTCGCACAGCCATGACGACGCAGAACAGGATCACCAGCGCGTTGCTGGTCACTCCCAGATGATTGAAGGCGTCGCCGGCTGCTCCCCCGCGTACCCAGACGAGATACAGTCCGCCGAGTGCCAGGAGAGACGCCAGCGTGGCGTAGATACGGCCGCACCAGCGGTGCACCTGCGGCGCGCGCCGACGGATGACAGGCAGCAGCTGCACACCGCTCAGCGTGATCATGAGCACCGCCATCAGCAGGTGCGTGGCGATGACGGTATTGCCCACCGAATCACCTGGCACGTGTCCGCGCGGCATGAATGTGTCGAGTGCCTCTGCAAACCGGCCGGCCATCAAGCCGCCGCCGTACAGCATCGTGATATACAAGGCAAAAAACAGCTGGCCGGTCACGGCCACGATCGTCCAGGCCACTGCTGAACGGGTCAGCCAACGGATCGAAGTTGTATAGGTCATGGGCGCAGTGTGGGATCGGCTGCCCAGTGGCGCGATGATCGCCGGACCCAACGGCATGATCCGCTGCCTCAGACGCGGCGATTTGTGGGTGAATCCCGGCGACCTTCCGCGCCGTTGTGAGAAGACCTCTCCCGCCTCCCATGATTCTTCTGTCTGCACGATCGCCCGCTCTGCCCTCCGCGCTCACGGCCGCCACGATGTCGGTGGGATACACGGAGGGCTTTCTCGACTATGCGGTGGAGCGCGGCTGTCCGCGCAGGGCGTTGCTGCGTGCGGCGGGACTCGATGCCGAGTGGTTCACCGGGGTCGGTCACGCCGATCGCCGTGTGCCGTTGGCCTGTCATCTCGCACTGGTGCGGCAAGCGGCCCTGCTCGTCAACGATCCCGCCATCGCCCTGCATTGGGGCGCTGCCGTGGCCTGCGCGCAGATCTCCGTGGTGGGCGCAGTGGGCAGTGCGTCGGGAACGGTGGCCGATGCCTTTCAGCAGCTCAATCGCTACGCTCGCTTGTCGTTCGATTTTGGTGAGGCATCAGGAGTCGACCGATATGGCTTTGAGCGCACACCGGACGGTATCTGGATGTTCGATACCCGGCCGCATGTGGACGCGACGATCGAACTCACGGAAGCGACGTTTGCACGGTTCGCGGTGGGAATGCGCACGCGCGCCAGCCATCAGGTGCTGCGCGCCGTGTCATTGACCTACGCACCGCCATCACATGCCGCGGTCTATGCTGACGTGTTCGGCGTGTCCGTGCGGTTCGGGGCGTCTCGCAATGCATTGCTGCTCGATCCGGCCTGGTGGGAGCATACGCTGTCCCCGACTCCACGCACGACGTATCGCATCCTCACGACACATGCCGATGAACAGTTGGCGGCGTTGCAGCGGACACAGGGTTGCCGGGGGCGCGTCGAAGACGTGTTGCGCGCCCGATTGCCCGAAGGGCAGGTCAGCATGCCCATGGTCGCCTCGGCGCTGGCCATGAGCCGGCAGACCTTGCTACGCAATCTACAGGCCGAGGGCACCACGTTTGCGCAGGTGGTGGCGGAACTGCGCGAATCGCTGGCGCGACACTACCTCGCGGAGCGCGGCGCGACGGTGCAGCAAACCGCTGCGCTGCTGGGGTTCTCGGAGCCCGCCGCCTTTTCGCGTGCGTTCAAGCGTTGGACGGGACAGAGTCCGCGTGTAATCGCTGACGGTGCGCGCGCCGATACGCACCGGGCCCCTGTCCCTGCACGCGCGTGAACGCTTTCATGAACGCCGCCGCATTGCCATAGCCCACGCGTTCGGCAATCGCCGGCACGCTGTCGTTGCGGTCGCGCAGCCACTCCGCAGCCTGCGTCATGCGCCAGCGCGTGAGATACTGCAACGGCGATTCGCCAACCAGTTCTGCAAATCGCGCGGCAAACGCGGAACGGGATTGACCCACGGCATGCGCCAGTGTGGCCACCGTCCATGCATCGGCAGGACGGGCGTGCATGAGACGCAGCGCAGCGCCAATGTGCGGATCGGCCAGAGCACACAGGCCCTGTGCGTGCTGTGTGTGATCGACCGCTGCCGCGTTGGCATCGTGTGTGCGATGCGTGTGTACCCGCAGCGCCTGCACCAGCAGAATCTCCGCCAATCGTGTGGACAACAACGCGCCACCCGGCGCCGGGTTCGCACTCTCGGCGAGGATGAGCTGAATGGTGGCGGCAAGCGCCGCGCTCATGTCCGCATCGCCAGCTGCGACATGCAGAATCGGCGGCAGTGTCTCGAGCAGAATGCCACGGCCTTCGGCGCCAAACCGGAAGGCGCCGGCCACAAACGTGGATACGGTACCGCCGCCGCCCATGCGAATGGTTTCCATGGTGGTCGGGCGTGGGCAGCTGTTGGCGCCTACCTGATGTTCCACCGCCACTGACCGTTCAGCGTCTCGCAGCACGTGATGGCCGCCGTGCGGGAGCAGCACAACATCGCCCGCCGACAGGGCCACTGGGGGCACGCCGGCGTCGGTCAACTCCAGCCAGGCCCCGCCGCGGGCGATGAGATAGAAGGCGAAATAGTCGTCGCCCGGCACGCGCATGGCCCAGGGCGCCGATGCCTCGAAACGCCCAAACACCTCGGCTGACAGGCGCACGGCACGCAAAATGTCCGAAACGACATCCGATGCGTCCACATTGGATGGACGATTGGACGTATAATGCGGCTCATTGGTCATAGATGATCCTACAGGAACGCGTACTGTTGGAGCAAGGGCATGGCGCACGGGGCGCCGCCCGTCCCCTTTGCATTGCGTACTTCCATGTCGACCTACGATCAGCCCGCCACCGTGGCCTTGGGCCTTCTCACACTGCGCCTCGTGCTGGGGCTCTACATGGCCGCCCATGGCGCCCAGAAACTGTTCGGCTGGTTTGGTGGTTACGGCCTGGGGCCCACCGGGCAGTTTTTCACGCAGCTCGGCTATCGCCAGGGCAAGTTCTTTGCGTTTCTGGCGGCGTTCACCGAGGTCGTGAGCGGACTGCTGGTGGCGGTGGGGCTGCTTGGGCCGGTGGGGCCTGCGCTCATGGTCTCCGTGATGATCGTCGCGGCGGTGACCGTGCACTGGAAGGGCGGTCTGTTTTCGGCAAACAATGGCATCGAAGTGAACATGCTCTTCGCTGCCGGCGCCGTGCTGCTCGCCCTGGTTGGTTATGGGCGCTACGCGCTGGACGCGGTCCTCGGTGTGGACCTCTACTTCACGCCGGCCATTGTATTGGGCGCCCTGGCCGTGGGTGCGCTGGGAGGCATTGCCAATCTGCTCATTCGTCGGCCACCGGCCGCGGCGAACTGAGTGATCCATCGTGATACATCGGGGATCCGGATGTCCGCCGGATCCCCGAGGGTGTCAGTTACTTGGGGAAGATCACCGGAAGTACGACATCGGTGGTGAACACGCACCGATCATTGTGCCCGCACTCCGAGACGATGATGGCCTTGTGCTTCGCGCCCAGCGTCTCGTTGACGTACTTGAAGAACGCTTCGCCGCGTGCGCGTCGCGTGGGGCCCTGCGCCATCGCGTTCGGTGAGGAATCAAAACCACCCAGCGGCAGCACGTCGACCTGGCCGAGCAGGTAGGTGACGGGACGCGCGACGAGTTGCTTGACGAGTTGCGCGGTGTCCATGCCGGCCGAATAGCCGACGAGGTTTTCGAGGCCGGCGGGCCAGCGATTGAAGTTGGGCGCCTTCGTCGCATCGGCCGCACCGAACGTGAAGTTGCTGTGCACTTCCTCGCCGTCCTTCCCCAACGCTGCCTTGTCGGCATCCACCGGATTGGCGTGGCCCGTGGGGAGGGGACGCACCGCAGACGGCCACGCGTAGCTCGACGGGTTCGCCACCACGTACGAGAGCTCCACGCCCGGCGTGTCGTGGACCTTGTTCACCATGCCGTAGCGCGTGGCGAGCTGACCACCCGCCGAATGCCCGGCAATGACGATCTTCGTGAGCTTGGGAAAGTTCTTCTTGTTGGAGAGCCTCTTCACCATTTCATCCACGAAGTCGAACGACGAAATCGTGGGATTGTTGGGTGAAAACCCACCGGCGCGCCACGATGTACCGCCCTCCGGCCACATCACTTCATTGGCCGATGGCTTGTCCTGTCCGGCAATGAAGCGCGGCGCGATGATGATGGTGTTGTCGAGCGCACCCGCCAGAAAACCCGCGGCGGTGGACGTCTCGAAGTAGTGATCGGCGTTGCGCCCGGCGCCGTGCACCATGACGAGGGCACGGGTGAGGTTCGGATTGGCGGCGTCGAGGGAGTACGTCGCGTATACCATCGAGCGCGCGGGGCCCTTGCCGAACGTGATCCACCGCTCGCAGGCGGATTCGACGCGAGTGCAGGGCGATGATTTCGCCTGAGCTTCTGCGGCGATGGGGGCGCTGAGGGCCGTGAGCAGGCCCACGATGGCGGCCGATGAGGTGATGCGCATGGGAGGGAGAGGGAAGGAAAGTGTGAGGGACCCGTCCACTCGCCATACGCAGGCTGCCGTGACGGTGTTGTCAGCGGTGCATATCTTGCGGTATGCCTACACTCGCTGATCCGGCGACCCGCGCGACCATGATAGAGCGTATCACGAAGCTCGCGCCAGACGACAAACCGTTGTGGGGGCGCATGAGTGCGCCGCAGATGCTCGCGCACTGCAGCGATGCGTTGCGCATGGCGTATGGTGACCTGACGTGTGAACCGAAACGAGTCCCGATGGTGCGACTCGGGATTGTGAAGTGGCTCGTGCTCAACGTGTTGCCGTTTCCCAAGAGCGCTCCAACGGCCAGAGAGCTGCTTGCGCGCGCCCCGGCACAGTGGAGCCATGAACGCGAGAACCTCAGTCAGCTCGTGCATCGCTATGCCAGCGAATCCACGCGAGCGACCTGGCCGTCGCACCCGCTGTTCGGTTCACTCACTGGCGCACAGTGGGGACAGCTCGGCTGGAAGCATCTCG
>NZ_DASWXE010000047.1:0-13588 GCF_036405635.1 Gemmatimonas sp.
GATATCCCGTGGCGTCACCTTCACACCTCGAACCACGACCTCCTTGCCAACGAGCCGGGACATTCCCGTGGTCGCCATGCCGCTCAGCGCGACCGTGGCCTCGGCGGTCTGCAGGACTACCTGCCGGGCAGGCTCCGTGCCTTGGTAGGTCAACACCCCGCGTAGAGAGTCTTTCAGGCTTCGGCTTCCACCAGCGGCGCCCGCCAATTGCATTGCAGCGGCTCTGGCCATGGAGTCGCCGCGTGCCTGGGCCCGCCTCGAAATCTCCGCCCCTGCACTGGTGGCCACACTCGCCGCGTTTGCTGCCACCCCGGCGGCGGCGTCCCCGGTGACCAACACTCCGTCGCCTGCGCCAGAGACACGCTGGCTGTCCAACTGAGCCTCGAGGGCCGTGCGCATCGAGTCGAGAGACGGCTTGGAATCACCGCTGGCCAAGGCGACCAGCGAATCACCTCGCAGGGCACTTGCTGCGAGTTCTGCGTCCAGATCAGACTCCTTGATGCCGCCCCGCCCGCTGGAATCGCAGGCTGTTGCAGCAATCGCCACGATCATCAGGCCGGAAAGGCCGGATCGGAGGGGCTGGAATCGGCGGGAAGGCATGCGTCGGCGCATGCCTGAGAAGCTAGGCCGCCTGCGCCTCCCGTCAATGTTACGGGGCTGGTGTTCCCCCTCAGCCGAAACAGTGTGACGCGGCACAGCCCCGCGATACAACGGTGTCATCCGCGCGCTGCCGCTACAGAGGGTGCGCCGTCATATTGCGGGGACCGGTCGGGGGCAGACGTGGATACGGATCTGCGGCGACGCTGTTACGTTCTTGGCCCGGTTGCGCAGATCGTGGTGACTTTGCCCCGCGCAGCGCGTCCTTCTTCGATGGCAGATCAGCTCATGGACCTTGGCGACGAGCGGCAGTCGCACGAACGATGGCAGGATCACAATCGGCGCGGGTTGGCGTTCGCCGCCGCCGCCGATTGGGCCGAGGCCACCGACGCGTTCGCCGCCGCCGCCGAGGCGCTCGCAAACGATCCTGAAGAGCTGACACCGCACGAAGCGCTCGCACTTGTGCTGGGTAATCTCGCGCAGGCGTGCTTTCGCGACGGCAAGATCGATGAGGCGCTGAGCCACGCGCAGCGGGCCTGCGCATTGCGCGTTGCGTTGACCGGTGAGGACGGCATGCCTGCGGCGCGCGCGCGAATGGACTTCGCCGTGATGCTGGCGACCGCTGGACGCCGCGATGAAGCCATGCAACTGGTGCAGCGAGCCATTGCCGCCGTGGAGACCCATGTCGGCGAAGAAGACCCCCGTCTGACGGTGGTGCTGGAGAACGCAGCACGTATCGCCCTCTCAGGAGGTGCCGCAGCCAGCGCCGAACCATTCCTGCTGCGCTTGCACGCCCTTCTGGCTTTGCACGAGGAATCGACTCAGGCAGCCGATCAACTGCTGGCGCGGATTGCGGAAGTGCGTAAGTCGCAGGGAGCGGCAGTTCCGAATGCGGTTCCCACGATTCCGAGTCCTGTACCGACCCCGACCGAGGTGATTGCGGTGCCGGGTGATATCGCGGTGGATCTGGTCGCCGACTGGGAAGACCAACCATTGCGGGATGCCGTGGCACTCACCGATGTCCTGCTTCGAACGACACCGTCAGGGGTGCCCACGATACCGGATCCGGCGGAACGCGCGACCACTCACGTCGGTGACACGGAACCGGAGATCGAGTTCACGGACTTCGACACGCCTCTCGTCGCCGCGGCACCGGAAGAGCCCACGTCCTCGCTGGTGCTCGGCTTTGCGGTGCACCACGGTGTGCTCGATGAAGAGTTTCTCACGAAGGCTCCCGAAGTACTCCCCCTCGAGCTGGTTGAGGAGACGGAAGATTCGGCCCCACCTCCGGCTTTGGCAGAGGAGATCGACGCCGTACCAGACCAACCGGCACCCATCGACCCCGTGCCAATGATGGAGGTCTCGCCGACGCACGAAGCCATTGTGCTGGATGCTGAGACCACCACGCCCCCGTCAGCGGCCGTCGAGGCCCCATCAGCGAAGGACGCACCAGACGATGTGTTGCCGGTCATGCCACCGCGTAGCGTCTCGGTGGCTCTCCCGGCGAATGCTGAAGGCGGGATTACCGTGGAGTCGCGGCCCGCGGGTGGGCGCCGAGGACGCGCAGGAGAATCCTCGAAGTCGCCACGAGGTGGGGCGTCAAAGCCGTCATCATCAGGTGTGCCTTGGCTTCCGGTTGGTGGCGGGCTGGCCGCAGCAGCGGCCGCGGCAGCGTGGTGGCTGTTCCTCCGCTGAATCGGGCTCGCGGCGACCTCGTGGTCATGCGAACGCCCGTCCCACAATGACTCGCACCGTCCTGCTCGGTCCCGGATGGCTGGGCGCTCCGACGGCGCAGCATCTGGCAGCGATGGGTCACCAGACGTGGGTTGTTGGCCGGCAATCGCGACCTGCACGATTCGACACCGTCACGTCCGATGCGGCGTCGATCCCGCCCATCGTGGTCACTGCCGATTTGCTGTCGGAGAGCGGCTCCGATGCATTGCGACATGATCTCCCAGCGGCGGCGGATCATCTGGTCGTCTGCGTGGCGCCGGCTACTGCGCGCGGTGAGGACTACGCGGTGTATCCCAGACTCGCCGCAGCGTCTGCACGACTGGCGAATCAACTCGGCGTGCGTTCCGTGGTATACGTCTCCAGCACCGGCATCTACGACCGAACCGACGGCAGCCTCGTCGATGAGTACTCGCCCATCGTCGCTGAAAGCCCACGCGTGCGGGCACTGCTCGATGCAGAAGAGGCCATTGCGAGTGCTGGCTCCGCGCGGTGCGCAGTGCACGTGCTGCGCGTCGCCGGTCTGTATGGCCCTGGACGCGATCCCTCCGCGCGCTTTCGATCGCCGCCACACGCTCCCACTGCGCTCAGCGGACGCCCTGCAGACAGCGACACGTTGCCCAACGAGGAATGGTGCAACTTCGCATGGCGCGATGACGTGATCGCGGCGATCGCACATCTCCTCGCACTTACCACCCACGACGCAGTTCACGTGTTCAACTGCGCGGACGGCCATCCGGTTCGCGCAAACGAGATCACGGCTGCACTGCCTCCCCTGCCCCACGACGCGCCGCAGCCCTCGCCCCGTCGCGCGCGGAGCAATCAGCGAATTTCCGTGAATGCGCTGCGGGCCACTGGGTGGATCCCCGCCGTCCCCACCATCTTTCATGGACTGCAGTTGCTCGGCCATCCCGTGCCGCTGCCATCAGAGCTGACGGATACTTCCCGCACCAATCGCACGACGTGAGTCACGACCACTCCCCGACATCGCAGCCCTATGGGCCCGCCACGCCTGTCATCCGCCGATTTCTGGTGCGACTTGCCGCGCTGGGTGGCACGGAGCGAGAGACGGTGATCACGCGCTATGCCGCCGAGAGCGTCACACGCGGGTGGCACTACGCGGAGACGGCGCTGGGCGAAGTGATCGAGCGCAGCGGCCGGGGCGGCGCACAGGAAGCCGTGGCTGGCCCTCTCCTGCAACTGGTGCGGCGTCCAGGCGCTTCGACCGCACCACCGGCATCTGACGCCGAAGCGCTCGACACGCTCGAACCTCTGGCCGAGCCCGCGCTCGCCGCGCTGCTGGCGCTCGTGGTGCAGGATCTGCTCGAGCCCAAGGACTTCGCGACGCTCTACACGCCGCTCGCCGATATCATCCCGCTCGCGTCGCTGACGAGCTGACCGGTCGTGCGAATGCCAGCCGTTTCCGGTTCAGGAAACGGTGTCAGCGCGCGGTTCGGCCGCCAGCATGAAACGTGGGATCACGGCCTGAAACGAACTGCCGTCGTCGCGCACAAAGCGATAGCTGCCTTCCATCCAACCGTGCGGTGCCTTGAGCACGCAGAATGAGCGGTACTCGTGCACCTGTCCCGGCAGCAGGTGCGGCTGCTCGCCCACAACGCCCTCGCCTTCGACCACCGTGTCGCCCACCGATTCGTCGTGGATGAGCCAGCGGCGCGTGCGCAACTGCGCGGCCTGCTCGCCCACATTCTCGATGCGGATGTGATAGGCGAACACGAACTGCCCCAGCAGCGGATTCGACCGCTCACGCAAATACGACGGGCGCACCGTGATGCGAATGCCCGAGGTGATGCGATAGTAGAATGGCAGTTGATCAGCGGACATCGCGGCGTCCCGACCTGGCGGGTGATGGTGCCGATGTTCCGGCAGGTGACGAACCTGGAGACAACACAAGCGGCAGCGTAACGGTGGAACCTTCGGTGCCGACCCGATTGATGGACGTGACGGCAATCGTGTTGGCTCCGAGGGTGGGCGGCACCGTCCACTGCGTGGTGCTGCCCGGCAGCATCATGGTAATCCATGCCGAGTCCGTGCGCAGCCGGATCATCCACTGCCATGGTGCCGCGCGCCCTTCGGGACCCAACGTGATGCGCCAGAGTCCGCCATTCTGCGCCAGCTTCACCACCGGTGCAGGAGGCGCCGCCGTCACCAGCCAGGGAGACGCGGGCGGGAGCGCGAGTGCCGTGTAGGCATCGGCCCGGAGCGTGTCGTTCATGCTGGCCTGATTGATCAGGAACGACTTCATGCTGAAATGCACGTTCCCCGACGCCGCCGGGTTGAGCCGCGTGACCCGGATCTGCTCCATCAGTTCGGACACGGAGAACGCACCGGTGCCGCGACCACCGGCACGCGACGTGAAGTTGCCCGGCCACAAGTGGCGCGACTTTCTGTTCTCCGATGCCCACCAGTCGAGCAGCACCGGATACGACTGCGCACGACTCGTGGTGGGCCAGTACAGCTGTGGAGTGAAGTAGTCGAGCCATCCCTCGTGCAGCCACTTCCGGGCATCCGCGTAGAGCCTTTCGTACGCGTCGAGACCACGGATCTGCTCGGGGTATCCGGGCCGCCAGATGCCGAACGGACTGATACCGAAGCGCACCCAGGGCTTGGTCTTGTGAATGCCCTCGTGCAGTTCTTCCACGAGCTTGTTGACGTTCTCGCGGCGCCAATCTGCGCGACTCAACTTGCCACCGCTTTTCTGGTAGCGTGTCCAGCTCGTTGCATCGGGAAACAGAATCGGCCGACCACGACGATCCGTTTCGGGATACGGGTAGAAGTAGTCGTCGATGTGCACGCCATCGATGTCGTACCGCTTCACCACGTCCAGCACCACGCGCAATGTGCGCGCACGCACGGCTGGCTCACCCGGATCCATCCACAGGTAGCCGGCATACGGCTTCACCAGTGCGGGATTGGTGCGGGCGATGTGCGTCTTCGTGAGTGGCGAGCGTGCGTCGGTGTGCCGCGCGCGATACGGATTGAACCACGCGTGCAGTTCCATACCACGCGCGTGCGCCTCGCGAATGACAAACGACAGGGGATCCCAGAAGGGATCGGGGCGCCGGCCCTGTGCACCGGTGAGATACTCCGACCACGGCTCAATGCTCGATTCGTACAAGGCATCCGCAGCCGGTCGCACCTGAAAGATCACGGCGTTCAGCTTGAGCTCTGCAGCGCGGTCGAGCAGCGTGAGCAACTCGGTCTGCTGCTCCGCGGTCGAGAGCGTGCGTTTGCTCGGCCAGTCGATGTTGGCCACGCTGGCCACCCACACGCCACGGAATTCACGCAACACCGGCGGCGGTTCAGTGCTGACAACCTGCGCGGGCGGCTTGGGTGGCGTGCCGCGCGCTGGTGGCACAGGCCGAGGTGCGGCGGGCTTCGGTGCTGCGGGCGTGGGGGTCGGAACCGCCGCCGGCGGTGCTACGGGCGCCGCGGCCTCTGGCGGAGGTGTCTCGGGCGCCGGAGCGCGCCGTTGGCAGGAGATCAGCGCGGCGCCCAGGACCAGCAGCGCAAGTCTCGTCCCCTTCACCGGGCGAGAGCCTCCGTGCGCTCACCAGCGAGCATGGATCGCAGCACGCGTCCGGCGCGCTCCGCCGCTTCCGCGATGCGGGCCGGCGATTGAATGAACGAGACGCGAAAGAATCCTTCGCCACCGGCACCAAATCCGGAACCGGGCATGACGATCACGCCCTCTTCCTCACGCAGACGATCGGCGAACGGCGCGCTGGCGATACCTTCGGGCAACGGGATCCAGAGATACATCGTGGCACGCGGGACTTCGCACTCGAACCCATGGGCACGGAATGCCGCCACCGAGGCATCGCGACGCTCCGCGAAGATCGCCAGATTCTGCGGCACGAACTCCGCCCAGCTTTCGATGGCCGCGACACCCGCAGCCTGGATACCCATGTACTGACCGGTGTCGGTGAACGACTTGACCTTGGTGAGCGCCGACGCGATCGGCGGTGCCGCGACGGCCCAGCCACAGCGCCAACCGGTCATGTTGTACGTCTTCGACAACGAATGAAACTCGATGGCCACATCGCGTGCCCCATCGATCTCGAAGATGCTCGGCGGCACATAGCCATCGAAGCCCATCTCCGAATACGCATTGTCGTACACCAGCAGAATGTCGCGCTCACGACAGGTGCGCACCACACGCTCGAGATAGTCGCGCGGCGCAATGGCAGCCGTGGGATTGTTCGGATAGTTGAGATACAACACCCGCGTGCGGTCCATGACATCAGCCGGGATCTCATCGAGGTCGATGAGGAACTCCGTGCGCGGCCGCAGCGGATACACATACGGCGTGGCATCGCTCATGAGCGTGCCGCCGAGGTAGGCCTGGTAGGCAGGATCGGGGATGATGGCGACATCGCCCGGGCCGAGGAATGCAAACGCCACGTGAGCGAGTCCTTCCTTGCTGCCCAGCAGCGGCACGACCTCGGTCATCGGGTCGACGTACTGGGAGAAGCGCGTCTGCATCCAGGCGGCAATGGCTTCGCGGTACGGTACATGGCCGAGGCCAAATCCATAGCGTTGCAGCGCCGGCACTTCGGCAGCTGCCTGGAGTGCCGCCACCGCCTTCGGTGGTGGCGGCACGTCCGCGTCGCCGGCCCCGAGATCGATCACATCCACACCGGCGGCAAGCAGTGCTTTCTTGCGCGCCGGAATGTGCGCCAGTGGATAGATCGGGAACTCGGTGAATCGCTTGGAGAATCGGGGCATCGGCGACGGTGGTGGTGGAACGGTGATCAGGACGTCGGTGGACTGAACTGCGCGTGCGGCGCGTCGATCCAGCTCTGGTGGTACGCCTCGTCCTCGATGGGCATGGCCTGCTTCGCGACCTGGAGTGGGCGGAAGCTGTCCATCATCACGGCGAGTTCGTTGGTGTGTGTGGCTCCGATGCTGGCTTCCGCGCGTCCCGGGTGCGGCCCATGCGGCAAGCCGTCCGGATGATGCGTGATGGAACCGTATTCGATGCCCTTGCGGCTCATGAATTCGCTGGAGGCGTAGAAGAGCACCTCGTCGGAATCCACATTGCTGTGGTTGTAGGGCGCCGGAATCGCGTTGGGATCGAAATCGTACGGACGCGGGCAGAACGAGCAGATCACGAAGCCATCGCCCTGGAACGTCTGGTGCACTGGCGGTGGCTGGTGAATGCGACCGACGATCGGCTCAAAGTCGTGGATGTTGAAGATCCACGGATAGAAGTAGCCATCCCAACCGACGACATCGAGCGGATGATGATCGAGCACCAGCTCGTTGATCTGGTTGTACTGCTTGACGAGAATGGGGAAGTCACCCTTCTCGTCGTGCGGCGCGAGCTGTTCGGGTCGACGGATATCACGTTCGCAGTACGGCGCGCCTTCGAGCAGCTGGCCGAACTCGTTGCGGTAGCGCTTGGGGAACCGCACATGCCCGCGGCTTTCCATCACGAGCAGCTTGGTGGGCCCCTGAGACGGATCGAGGCGCCAGCGATGCGTGATGTTGCGGTGAATGACCACATAGTCGCCGGCACGATACGTCTGCTCGCCAAACACCGACTCGAGCACGCCACTGCCCTCGGCCACGTACACCACTTCATCCGCCTGCGAGTTGCGGTAGAAGTGCGTATCGGTGACGCTGGGCTCCACGTACAGCATGCCGATGTCGTTGTTGAACAGCAGCGGAATGCGATCGAGCGTCGCCGAACCACCCTTCGCCGCACGGGCCGTGCGGAAATGGCGGTGACGCAGCGACGTTTCCGTGTCGGCCTCCCAGATCACATCGCGCACCTTGCGGGCCGACTTGACCGTGGTGGGCGGATGGATGTGATAGAGCAGCGACGACGTGCCCACGAAGCCTTCGTGGCCCATGAGCTCTTCCGCGTACAGTCCACCATCGGGACGGCGGAAGACGGTGTGCCGCTTACGCGGCACCGTACCCAGCTGATGATAGATGGGCATTGTTGGCTCAGAGGTTGCCGCGGAGTTCTTGTTCGCGCTCGATGGCCTCGAACAGCGCCCGGAAGTTGCCCTTGCCGAAGCTCGTCGCGCCCTTGCGCTGAATGATCTCGAAGAAGAGGGTCGGGCGATCTTCGACCGGCTTCGTGAAGATCTGCAGCAGATAGCCGTCGGGATCGCGGTCGACGAGGATGCCCAGGGCGGCCAGTTCGTCGAGCTTCTCATCGATCTTGCCCACACGGTCCTGCAGGTCTTCGTAGTACGACGTGGGCACGGAGAGGAATTCCACACCGCGGTCGCGCAGGGCCGTCACCGTGGCCAGGATGTCGTCGGTGGCCAGTGCGAGGTGCTGCGCGCCGGGGCCGCCGTAAAAGTCGAGATATTCCTCGATCTGCGACTTCTTCTTGCCCGATGCCGGTTCGTTGATCGGGAACTTGATGCGATCATTGCCATTGGCCATCACCTTGGACATCAGCGACGAATACTCGGTGTTGATATCGGTATCGTCGAAGGTGATGAGATTGCGGAAGCCCAGCACATCGGCGTAGTAGCCGACCCAGTGGTTCATCTTGCCGAGTTCCACGTTGCCGACGCAGTGGTCGATGTACTTGAGACCCACGTCTTCCGGCTGATAGCGCGGCGTGACGGCCTTGAAGCCCGGCAGGAACACGCCGCGATAGTTGCGACGCTCGACCAGCGAATGGATGGTGTCCCCGTACGTGCCGATGGCGGCGATCACCACTTCACCATGTTCGTCGGAATAAACCTGCGGTTCCTGAATGGGGATCGCACCGCGGGCGATCGCGGTTGCATATGCGAGACGCGCGTCATCGACCCACAGCGCGTAGTCCCGCACGCCGTCTCCATGACGGTGCACATGTTCGGCGATGGGCGTATCCGGGGAGATCGACGTCGTCAGGACCAGACGGATCTTGCCCTGCTGCATCAGGTAGCTGGCGCGATCGCGCACTCCCGTTTCCGGGCCGCGGTAGGCGATCAGTGAATAACCGAAGGCGGAGCGATAGTAGTGACTCGCCTGTTTGGCATTGCCGACGTAGAACTCGACGTAGTCAGTGCCATTGATCGGAAAGGCATCCTGCTCGGTGCCGATCTCGGGGGTGGTCAACGTGGCCATGGGCGCACCTCAAGTGATGGAAGTGATCGACGGCGCGCGCAGCCCGATGGCCACGCGCGAACAACAGCGGGTGCGTGTCAGCACACCGCGCGTGCGATCCTTCCGATCAGATGTGCGATCGTGGGAGCGCCGCGATCCAGGCGCGCTGCCGTTGATCCTCCGAAAGGGGCGAGAACAACATGTGGGGAAGTTAGCGACGGAACGAGGGAGAGTCAGTGCGCCGTGACGCGTTCACGGCGAGCCAGTGCCAATCACTGCTTCGCGATGAAGCGATCCTTGACCTTGTCGTACAGTCCCTGCGTCAGGATGCCCTTCTGGACGAGCTGAGCCTTGTTCGCATACGGACGGGCCGCAATGATCCGCGCCGCATACGCCTTGCCGATACCGGGCACCGTCTCGAGCTCCGACGCGCTGGCCCGGTTGATGTCGATCAGTGGGGCAGCCGCAGTGGCCGCGGTCACGGCGGCGGAGGCGCTGGAAGTCGCCTTGGCACCCGGCGCGGGTGGGGCCTGCTTCTTGGCCGCCTGCGCACTGGCCGACGGCGTGGACGAGATCACGGTGGCCACGGCAGCCGCCGTGACAGCGAGCAGCCGCAGCAGGGTGCGGGGGGAGAGCCGGAACATGAGTTCCTCCGGATGAGTCGGGCGGGATCGCGGGGCAGCGCGACAAACATCTCGTGCGTGCCAGAACAGCGCCAGCGCACTCCTGATCCTATCCGTCACGGACGCAATTGTTTCGCCCTGTTTCGCGTCCCCGCCATGCCCCTGCCGGGCGCCGGCCCCTTCCCTGATCCCAATCCCCTCCGTATCAATTGGGAGTTGATCGATCGGGTTATTTGGCGATACTTGTCGGGACATTCAGTTTCCGCATCGCAGCATCCCGCTGCGGTGCCCCAGCAACCGCCCCTCTCTGGACTTTCGGAGCATGTCTGTGATTCCTGCATTCAGGATCAGTGCCGGTGCCATCGCCAGCGCTTTGACCGTCGGCGCAGTCGCCCTTCCCGCCCAGCAGGCGGCTCACGCGGGTCATGGCGCGGCCAGTGTCGCCGCCCAGGCGCCGGCAGGCCCCGGCGTCTACGAACTGGCCTCCGACGGCAAGGGATCGCTGTACGTGGCGTTCGCCGGCTCGCGCGACAAGCCGGGCGGTGGGCTCATCACGTATGACGCCGCGACCCTGAAGGAAAAGAAGCGTGTGGAGCTGGGCAGCTCGGCCCCGTATGGCATGGGCATCAACTCCAAGACGGGCATCCTCTACACCACGAACACGCGCGCCGGCAATATCACCGCCATCGAGGCGGCGTCGGGCAAGATCGTGGCGACCATCACCGATCCGTCGGAAGCCAACGCGCACCTGTTCCGCGTGCTGGTCGACGAAGCCTCGAACACCGTCTACGCCTCGGTGACGGGCGGTCGCATCTGGGTGATCGACGGCAAGACGAACAAGCTCACCCGCATTCTCGAGAACGTCGGCGCGACCACCATCGGCCTCGCGCTCGATGCGGCCAACAACCAGTTGTACGCTGCCAACATGGGGCACAATCAGGTGGCCGTGATCGACCTCAAGACGGGCCGCGTGACGCGTCGCATCAGCACCGAGGGCAAGCGCTCCAGCATGCTGGCCCTCGACTCGGCCAACGCGCGCCTGTTCGTCTCCAACCAGGAGTCGGGCGACGTCTCGGTGATCGACCTCAAGGAAAACAAGGTCATCAAGAACATCGCCACCGGCGGCGGCGCGCTGGGCATGCAGTTCGTGCCGCAGCATGGCCGCATCTACGTGGCCAACCGTCAGGCGGGCACCGTGTCGGTCATCGACGCGAAGACGCTGGACAAGGTCGCCGACGTGCCGGTCGCCGGGTACCCGAACACGGTGTTCGTGGACGCCAAGGGCGATGTGTTCGTGACGTCCAAGCTCAAGACGGCGAAGGACGCGCAGCCGGCCGGTGATCTGGTCGTGCGCATGAGCCCCCCGACGATCGTTCCGTAATCGTCATTCCGCATGAGACACGGCCCCCGGGATCTCACGATTCCGGGGGCCGTTTCTTTCAGGGACGTTCCTATTTCTTCAGGTGGCCAGCGCCGGCAGGTCGCGGAAATAGGCCAATGACTCCGGATTGGCCAGCGCATCCTGGTTCTTCACCGGACGGCCATGAATGGTCTCTCGCACCGCGATCTCGGTGATCTTGCCACTGATCGTACGCGGAATGTCGGGCACCTGCACCATCACCCGCGGCACATGGTGTGGACTGGTGTGCTCGCGAATGCGCTTGCGAATGACATCCTGCAACGCCGCATCCAACGCGTGGCCTTCGCGCAATCGTACGAACAACACCACGCGCGAGTCGGGGCCTTCGGCGCTCACATAGCGCTGCTCGACGACCAGTGATTCGAGCACCTCCGGCACCTGCTCCACCTGCCGATAGATCTCCGCCGTGCCGATGCGCACCCCACCGGGATTGAGCGTCGCATCACTGCGGCCGTGAATGACCAACCCATCGTGCGTCGTGAGCTCTGCCCAGTCGCCGTGACGCCACACGCCCGGGAAATGCTCGAAGTACGCCGCGCGATACTGCGCGCCATCAGGATCGTTCCAGAACGCCACCGGCATGCTGGGGAACGGACGGGTGCACACCAGTTCCCCGGCCTCTCCCGTCACCGACTGACCGTCGTCATTCCAGATCTCCACCGCCATGCCCAGCCCGCGCATCTGCAGTTCGCCGCGATACACCGCCCCGGTGGGATCACCCAACGCAAAGCAGCTGACGATGTCCGTACCACCACTGATGCTCGACAGCCGCACCCTGCTTGAGATGTGCCGGTACACAAAGTCGTAGCTGTGCTCAGCCAGCGGACTTCCCGTGGACAGAATGGCCCGCAACGCCGACAGATCGACGGTGGTGGCCGGCGTGACGCCTTCTTTCTCGAGCACCGCGAGATACTTGGCGCTCGTACCGAACACTGACACCCGCTCGGCTTCGGCCATACGCCAAAGGATCGCCGGATCGGGAGCGAGCGGTGCGCCGTCATACAGCACCACGGTGGCGCCGAGGGCGAGACCGGACACCAGCCAGTTCCACATCATCCATCCGCAGGTGGTGAAGTAGAACAACACGTCGTCGGCGTCGAGGTCGGTGTGCAGCGCCAGCTCCTTCCAGTGCTGCAGCAGCGTGCCGCCCGCGCCATGCACCATGCACTTGGGCAGTCCTGTCGTGCCCGAGGAGTACATGATGTACAGCGGATGATCGAACGGCAGCCGCACGAACGCAGGCTCGTGCGCATCGGCCTGCCCGGAGAGCACTTCATCGAATCGAGACGCACCAGTGATGCCGCCCAGCGCGGGGGCCGCATCCAGATACGGCACCACCCACACGGCGCGCAAGGAAGGAATCGAGGCGACGATCTCGCTCAGTCGCGCCAGGCAGTCGATGCGCTTCCCGGCATAGCGATAGCCGTCTGCAGCGATGAGCACCTTGGGCGCGATCTGCCCGAAGCGATCGAGCACGCCCTTCGTGCCAAAGTCCGGCGAGCAGCTCGACCACACCGCACCCAGCGACGAGGTCGCGAGCATCGCGATCAAGGTCTCGGGGAGGTTGGGCATCCAGCCCGCCACCCGGTCCCCCACCCCAACGCCCTGCGCAGCGAGCGCCGCGGCGCACTGCGCGACACGCACGACCAGCTCGCGATAGGTCAATCGCTGCTGTGCGCCCTGTTCATTCCAGGAAACGAGCGCGGTACCATCGTCTCGCCGCCGCAGCAGGTGCTCAGCAAAGTTGAGGCGTGCTTCCGTGAACCAACGCGGGCCGAGCACCGGATCGGGCGGCGCCATGCGATCGCCGCCGACCAACACATCCTGCCACGGCGCGTCCGCTGGGCCGGGACCGTCGGCCATGATAGCCGCTGCTCGCCAGATCTCCTGCCAGAAGTGCCCGGGAAGCTGCACCGACCAGCGTTGCAGGGCATGGGCATCGCGAACCTCGGACGGAACGACACCGCGCTCCACAAGATCTCGCAAAAACCGCTGCATGCGCGTCGACGCGATGTCGTCGGCGCCCGGTGTCCAGAGAGGCGAGGAGTCAGTCACACCACGAAAGGCAGGAGGACACGATCAGCGCACTTCATGCTGCGCCAGCGCGACCGCCCGGCATCCCGGACCATGCGCTTCGCAA
>NZ_DASWXE010000048.1:0-6320 GCF_036405635.1 Gemmatimonas sp.
CTGGCCGGATCCATGTAGCGTTCCTGGCTCACCTGCAGCGTGAGGAAGGCATCCAGGTCGGGCATCCAGCTTTCGCCACCACCCTCGCCGGCGAAGCCGCGGCCATCACCACCGCGCGCGCGCAGCGACTTGGCCAGTTCACGGAAGCCCTGCATCCAGTAGTTGCCACCGCCAACCGGATGCCCGTGTCCCTGGCTCCAGTCGATCAGACTGAGCACGGCCTGGTCCATGTAGATGCCGTCGATGCCATACTGGTTGAGCACTGTATCGGCGATGCCCACGTACTTGTTGCGCCAGAACTCGTTGTACGGGTTCATGGTGGCGCAGGGCAGCGGGTTGAACACGTTGTACGTCTCGAGCCGGATGGTGCCATCACGCTCGCGCACCGCCCACTTGTCGGCGCCGTCCTTGGTCCAGCTTGGCGTGTTCGTGCACCAGAGGCGCTGGTTCATGTACACGATGGCGTGCAATCCCGCGTCGTGTGCCTTGGCGACGGCCTTGGTGAAGGGCTGCGCTCCCTCACGTGGCGGGATGTAGTCAGGGAAGCTCGTGTCGTACGGACCGTGATGCCACCAATGCCAGAAGACGTTCACCGGAAGCCCCACGTCCTTCTGCAATGCGGCGGCCGGTTCGAGCACCACATCCGAACGACCGCGGTTCCACTCCCACGCACCGGCATCCGTCATCCACTTGGGCGTGATACCCGAATGCAAGCGGCTTTCGCGCGCCCAGTACTGCTTGGTGCCCCAGTCGCGATAGCGCTCCACCGCCGTGAGCCAGTCACCAGGCACCACACCAATGATCGCATTGTACGACGGAGCGTAGTCCCTGTTCTTGCCCGGGTCGCTCAGCACGTGCACCATGGCGTAGCCTGCCGAATCGCCACCACCTTCGCCCCACAGCGCGAAGCTCTTGCGATACGCGGCGGTGTCGTCGGCGGCGAAGTACATGCCGCCGTGTTCGGGGTGCGACAGTGCCACCATCTGCATGGACGTCGCACCGGGATACGCCCACTCGTGCCGCTTGCCCTTGCCCTCGGGGCCGGCGAGCAGAGTGCGTGGCTGACGCGCGCGCTGGCCCATCCAGTAGGGCACCGCCAGCTCGGCGCCTTCTTCCACGGCAATGCCGGTGACGCGCGGAAAGTGCACCTGTTCCACCGACACCGTGTCCATACCGCTCAGCGCGATGCTCCACGCCGTCGTGCTGTCGCGACGCAGTGTTACATGCGCCGTGACCGCGAGCTGCGTCAACGGCGCTGGAAACTCGCGCCACTCCAGCACCAGCGTATCACCGGGCCGGCGATTCATGGTGAACTGCTTCGCCTGCGAGGCAGACACGGTGTGTCGCGCCGAATCGGCGCCCACGTCGAGCGTCCAGAGGCCGAGTGAGTCGGTTTCACGCCCCGCGATCTGGCGCTTCTTGCCGTCCACCAGCTTGACGATATGACCGTCGGTTTTGGAGAGCGTGACCTTGATGCCGGTGGAGTGCAGCGTGGCATCGGCGTCGGCACTGAAATCGGTGCACGCCAGCAAGCTCAGGGATGCGGCGATCGGAAGGGTGCGAAACAACAACCGCCGCACCAAATGGTGCGGCGGCCGGTTCACAACGCCTTCCGTGCCGGAGTCCGGACGAAGGGGCATGATGAGAAGTGCAAAGGGTGAGGTGAAGCGCCCGATCACTGGTAGATGAGATACGGCTTCACGAGATCGCGGAACTTCGCGGCGTCCGCATCCCACTGCTTGATCAGCTCGTCCACCGTGTTGGCTTCCACGGCCTTGGTGAGCTTGTCCGTGCCCGCGAGGCGATCGATGCCACGAATGCGACCGGCCGCGTTGGCCGACGGTTCGCGCCACTTGAACTCCTGCGGGTGATGCGCGTAGAACGCGCGCAGCATACGGATGCCCAGCTCAACGGGACGCACCGCGTTGCGATCGGTGACCTTCACCGAGATCATCGGGATGGTCTCGCCGCCGAACTTGTAGCCGGCTTCGATCGTGCGCGTGGCGGTGTCGAACTGCACGCCGGGCAGCTTGAGCGCGTTGAGTTCCTCCGCGATGGCCACGTTGTCCTTGAGGTACGCCGCACCGATCAGCGTGAACGGCGAATCCGTGCCGCGGCCTTCCGTCGCGTTCGTGCCTTCGAAGAACACCGTGCCGGGGTACAGCAACTCGGCGTCCAGCGTGCGCAGGTTCGGCGAGGGGTTCACACGGGGAATGCCCGTCTCGTCGTACCACATCGAACGCGTGTAGTTCTTCATGGGCACCACGGTGACCTGGGCGTTGATCGCCTTCGTGCCCACGAGGTAGCTCATCAGCTCACCCACCGTGAGGCCGTACCGCAGCGCCACCGCATGCTGACCCACGAGCGAACGGAACGGCAGCTCGAGGATGTTGCCTTCGATCATGTCGGCACGGATCGGATTCGGCCGGTCGAGGATGACGACCGGCTTCTTCGCGGCTTCCATGGCCAGCGCGAGCGTCCACTCGTACGTGTAGACGCGCGCACCCACATCCTGGATGTCGTACACCAGCACGTCGATGTCCTTCACCATGTCGGCGGTCGGCGTCTCCACCGTGCCATACAGCGAGTACACCTTCACGCCAGTCTTTTCGTCCACGCCCGACGAAATCTTCTCGCCGGCCTTGGCTTCACCGCGGATGCCATGCTCGGGGCCATACAGCGCGACGAGCTGCACATCGGGGGCCTTGAACAGCAGGTCCACCGTGCTCTCACCCGCGCGATTGCGCCCCGAGTGATTGGTGAGCAGACCGACCTTCTTGCCCTTGAGCAGGTGCAGCGAATCGGTGAGCAACACTTCGACGCCGGGGATCACGTTGCCGGTCGCCGTTGTGGCGGCCGCCGCGGCCGTGCTGTCCTTGGCGGCGGTGTCTGCCGCCGGGGAACAGGCAGCAGCCATCAGCATGGATGCCGCGACAGCGAGGCTCGTGACACCAGAAGTACGGCGTTGACGGCGGTCACCGGGAGCGCAGGAAATGCGAGAGACCATGGTCAGCGAGGTTCGAGGATGGAGGTGATGCGTTCTACCACGTCATTCCAATGTGCACGCGTGGTCGCGGCCGTGCTGGTGGTCGCGTAGGTGCGGGCATTGCGCTGGATATCGCGCAGCTGCTGACGCGCCAGAGCCGGCATGTCGCTGGTGGGCACTGCCGGCGCCGTGATGAACGGCAGGAAACGCTGCTGCCCGCCAAATCCACCGCCGGGTCCGCCAGCTGCGGCCGGGCCGGTCGGCGGCGAGATCAGTGCCTGCAGACGCTGGAGATACGCGCGCTGCAGTTGACGGCGGTGCAGGTCGCTGGCCGCGCCCGGGAACACGGCACGCGTGAGGTCGCTCATGTACTCCGCCACCGGATACGCGTTCGTCGCATCATACCGTTCCGACTCCGCCATGCGGCCGAGACGACCCGGCGTCAGCAGCGACGTGATCAGTGCGGCCTGACGGGTCGCCACGATCGGGTTCGGACCGATGCGGCTGACGATCTCCTTGGGCATCAGCCAGTCCGGCGTGGCAATGGCCGTGGAGCTGAGGAACGCGAGCGCCGCCTTCTGACGGGCCTTGGGCACCACCGTGTACACGGCGCCCGACTGCTCACCGGTCTTGAGGTCCACTTCCACACCACCGATGATCGTGGCGACGTGCCCCATGTTGCCGAACCAGCGACCCACCGACTCTTCGTACACTTCACGCAGTTCCGAGAAGTCTTCGCCCGCCGACGTGGTCCACTGCACGAGCTGCGGGATCATGCGCTTGTAGTTGGCCGTCGAATACGTCGACGCCTTGAGCGGATCGTCGCCCAGATCTTCCGTCTGGTTGCGCGGATCGGCCGAGCCGGCCTGCTGCGCCACGTAGCGATACGGGAACGGACCGTTCTGATTCACCAGCCAGTCGTGCAGCACCTTGCGTTCGGCTTCCGCCGTCGGCGTGGCGGTGACGCGGTAGCCCCAGTTGATGGCGTAGTCGTCGAAGGGTCCAAGGCGACGGATGAAGTCCTTCGTCTGCAGACCGTCGCCCGGCTGGGCCACGTAATTCTGGCGCGCGTAGTCCATGATGGTCGCGCTCACGCCGTACTTGCGCGTGAACGACACGCTGCGGAGCGAGTCCACCGGGAACGACGCCGACGCGATCATGTTGTGCTGCAGGCCCAGCGCGTGACCGATTTCGTGCGTGATCACCTGGCGCATCGTCTCGCCCATCAGCTCGTCGGGCATGTTGAGCGTGCGCGCGGCCGGATTGGCGGCACCCGTCTCCATGATGAGCCAGTTGCGATACGAGCGCATGTGGTTGTGGTACCACGTGATCTCGCTGTTGATGATCTCACCCGAGCGCGGGTCGTGCGTGTGCGGACCCGTCGCATTGCGTGTCAGGCTCGCCGCCCAGCGCACGATGCTGTAGCGCGCATCGTCCATGTCGAAATCAGGATCTTCCGCCGCGCTCGGCGCTTCCTTGGCGAGAATGGCGTTCTTGAAACCGGCCTTCTCGAACACCTTCTGCCAGTCTTCCACGCCCTGCTTCACGAACGGCTTCCAGCGGTTCGGTGTGGCCGGGTCGAGGTAATACACGATCGGCTTCACCGGCTCGACCAGTTCACCACGCGCGTACGCCGCGGGATCCTTGGGCTCGAGGCGCCAGCGCGTGATGAACGTCTGGCTTTCGGCCTTCTGCACATCGAGGCCGTAGTTGACACGGTCCACCGTGAAGTAGCCCACGCGCGCATCGGAGTAGCGCGGACGCATCGGCGTCTTCGGCAGCAGCATGAGCGACTGACGCGTCTCCATCGTCACCGAACCACCGTCCGGATCACTGGGCGGCGTGGCGGCGTCGAAGGTCTGCACCTGGCGCACTTCCACATTGATCGGGAAGCCGCGCATGCTGGCGATGTACGAACGCGCCGGGTCGAAACGGCGCACGCCATACGTGCGACGGGCGTTGGCATCGAGGCCCGACGTGGCCGGATTGTCCGCGGCAAAGAAGTCCGTCACGTCGATGACGGCCGTGGAGCTGTCGCGCCCATACGCCGCCACCGGGAAGGCACCGATGATAGCCGGGTAGTAGTTCTGCGCCACGCTCTTGGCGATCGGCAGCGTGTCGTCGGCCACGGCGAGCAGGTTGATGCTCTTGAGCAGCACGCGGTCGCCCACGCGCTCCCAGCGCACGAGACGCTCGTTGAGCGAGCTGCCGGCGCTCTGGAAACCACCCGCTCCGCCCGGCACACCGGCGGCGCGCGTGACCATCAGGAAGTCGCGTCCCATGAGAGAATCGGGCACTTCGAACAGGAAGCGCTCGTCGACCTTGTGAACGGTGATGCCACCGCGTTCGGTCTTTGCCCGCGACGGGATGACCTGAGCGTAGGGGCGGGGGCCGCGGGCAGCACCCTGACCCGCAGCAGCGCCGCCGGCCGGAGGTTGGGTGGCCGCACCAGCGGCGGCAGCGCCACCAGCCGGGGGATTCTGCGCGGCGAGGGAGGTCGAGGTCAGGGCCAGGGCGCCCACCAGGGCGGCCAACCGTGACGGGAGAGGAGCCAGCGAGGGTCTGATCATGTGCGCAGGCGGTGCAGGGATGTGGAGGTGCCCAACGCCAACTGTACGGCGCGGACCCGGCGGGCGCTGCCCGATCGGGACGCATGAGCGGATTTACGGTGCATCTGCGCGTGTTCAGGTGATAGCCCACAAGTTGTCCCGGTCCAGCCTTCCCCTCGCCTCCCCCTCGTATGCGCTCCCTCCTCCATCCGCGAGCTACGCTCCGGAACACCCTCCTGTCGCTGGTCGTGCTCGGTGCGGGCGCCTGCGGCGGCGGTGGTGATTCCACCGCCCCGGAATCACCCGAGCGGGTCACGGTCAGCCCCGCCACCGCAACGCTCGCCAGTGGTGCCACACAGGCCCTCACCGCCACCACGATCGGGTCCAAGGGCAGCACACTCGGTGGCCGCACCTACACCTGGACCTCGTCCAATCCGGCCGTTGCCAGCGTCGACGGTTCGGGCGTGGTGACGGGCGCGCGCATCACCACCGCCGCACCGGGCACGGCGACGATTACGGCCAGCACCGGCGGCATCTCCGGCTCTGCCACCATCACCGTATCCCCGGTTGCTGTGGCCTCGCTTCGCGTGAGCCAGACGGCCAGCACCGTGCGTCCGGGACAGACCAACCAAATCACGGCCATCGCCAGTGATGCCGCCGGCACGGTCATTCCGGACCGTGCGGCCACCTGGACCAGCAGCGACACCGCTGTGGCCACCGTGAGTGCGACGGGCCTCATCACCGCCAAGGCGTTTGCCGGCCTGGGTGATCGTACCGCCACCATC
>NZ_DASWXE010000049.1:0-4532 GCF_036405635.1 Gemmatimonas sp.
GTAGGGCTGGTCCCATGTGCCTTCGGCCGTGGTGCGATCAGGACCGCGCGTGGTGGGCAGAAATCCCACACGCTGACTCAGTGCCTTGAACGGGGCCTGGCTGGCTGATTGCACCACAAGTGCGCGCAACGCGCCCGATGGTGACAGCGACGCCCGCAGGCGGGTCACGGCCGCCGGGCGATAGAAGTCGGCACGCATGTCGTCTTCACGTGTCCAGATCATCTGCACCGGCACACCAGGCATCGCTCTGGCAATGGTTGCCATCTGCGCCACATAGTCAGCTTCGAGCCGACGACCAAAGGCGCCACCCATCTGGTACTGGTGCACCGTGATCTGCGAGGCATCGAGCGCCGTCACATGCGCCATCGCGTCACGTGCAAATCCCGGCACCTGTGTGCCGGTCCACAGCTCCGCGCGATCCTTGAACACGCGCGCGGTGGCGTTGATCGGCTCCATCGCGGCGTGCGCGAGATAGGGCGCCTCGTACAGCGACTCCATCACGCGGGCACCAGGCACACTCACCGCAGCCTGCGCATCCTTGCTTCGACGAAAGGCAAACCCATCGCCATGCAGCGCCTGATCCCGCAGCGTGGACATGATGCCATCGCTGGACAATGCCGCGTGCGGGCTTGGACTCCACTCAATGGCGAGCGCCGACAGCGCCTGACGCGCCTGCCACAACGATTCGGCAATGATGGCCACGCCAGGTTGGTCGCCATAGCGCGTGCCTTCGAGGGGCACCACCGCGCGCACACCCGGGCGGGCCATCGCCGCCTGCTGGTCGAAGTGCAGTGGCCGACTGCCCAGCACGGGTGGCAGGGCCACGGCGGCATACAGCATGTCGGCCAGTGAGACATCCATGCCGTAGAGTGGCGCGCCTTCCACTTTCTGGCGCGCGTCGAGCTGCGGTGTGGCCACACCGATGCGCGTGAACTGCGCAGGCGGCTTGAGCGTGATACGCGACGGACGCTGCCTCACCGCTCCAGCAGCCAGCGATCCGTAAGTCAGACGCTGCGTGCCGCATACCACCACACCGCGCTCGGTGCGGCATTCCGCAATCGGGATACCGGTCTGTTCGGCGGCGGCAGAGAGCAGGGCTTCGCGGGCTGTGGCGCCGGCCTGACGTGCGACCACCCAGCAGTCCCGCACACTCGATGAGCCGCCGGTCATCATCACTCCAAGCTCACGGGCGACCTTCGCGGTCAGCCACCGCACGCCGCGCACGAGCGGGGCGTGTTCCTCGTCGGGGTGAATGGGCAAGCCGTCGACCAGCGCCGCCACATTGCCGTAAATGCGGTCGATCGGGCTGTGCACCACCCGCACCTGCTCCCAGTCGCAATCGAGCTCCTCGACAACCAGCATGGCCAGCGCCGTATGAATGCCCTGCCCCATCTCGGCCTTGGGCGCGACGATGGTGACCGCGCCATCGGGCGCAATGGTGAGCCAGCCGTTGAGGGCGACGGAGTCGGCGGAAGTCTCGGGTGCACGCTGACCGCGCAGGCGCTGCCGCGGAGGGAGCAAGCTCCATCCGAGGAAAAGCGCGCCGCCCGTGCCCAGTCCACCCAGCAGAAATGCCCGCCGTCGCATGCGGAGAAAATGTGGGCCCATACGGCAGTCCACCACTGGCCGGTGAGCCTCGCACGCACCACGTTCCTGCCATGCGCCGATTTCACCTGACCTCGGGCCTCTGCATGGCCCTGCTGCTCACTGCGGCCTGCAAGGACGAGCAGACCCGTGCCGCCGAAGCGGCCGCCAAGTCCGTGGCTTCGGCCCGGATCCTCGGTCCCGAGGATGTGCAGATGATGAGCATGGACGGCACGGTGGGCCTGGAGGTCGTGGGCGACTCCGTGCATGTGTACCTGCCCAACAGCGTGGTCAGCGTGCCGGCCACGCACATCCAGAATGTGAAGTACGCCGACGAACGCCTGCGCTTCGACATCGATGGCATCGGCGTGAAGATCTTCGAGGTCGGCGACGGCCGCGAAGGTGCTGTGTTCACGCAGGTGGACGCGCTGCGCTTTGTGGGCGCGATCGTGAAGAAGCAGGCGGAGATGGCGTCCCGCTGACGCCTCACAGCGGCAGAACGCTTCCGCTGCGAATACGGGGCGTCAGGTCAGGAGCGGCTCAGGAGCTGCAGGACAACATCGAACAGCCGGCCTTGTGGCGCGCCCATTCGGGGCGGCGCCCGGCCAGGGCGGCGTGCTCCGGCTGTTCGTCGTACGGACGGCGCAGCACCTCGAGCAGCAGGCGCACCTGTGACGGATCGCCCGCCGTGGCCGCATCGATGGCCTGCTGCGCGACATAGTTGCGCAGCACGAACCACGGATTCACCGCGTGCATCGCAGTGCGACGCGCCTCGGCATCGGGGCGCTGCACCCGCACCGCCTGATACCAGCGCTGCAGCCACGACGTGAGCGCATCAGTGTTGGCATCGCGCAACGCGGGATCGTAGAACACATCGCCCAGCAACGTCACCGCGGACGCATCGGCCGGCACATCGCGCAGGTCGCCCAGCGCACGGAAGAATCGCGTGAAGTCGATCTCGGCACGCTCCATCAACACGAAGCCTTCCGTGATGATCGCGTCTTCGTCGGGGCCCTGGCGCACGAACCCGAACTTGGCGGCCTGCATCGCCTCGTGTTCGTTCAGGAACACGTCGCCATAGTGATCGAGACCGGACTGCAGGGGCGTCACGTCGGAGAACAGCGGTGCAATCGCGTCGGCGAGACGCATGAGATTCCACTGCGCCACCGCCGGCTGCTGGGCGTAGCGGTAGCGACGGCCCTGCGCATCGGTGGTGTTCGGCGTCCACTGCGGATCGAAGTTGTCGAGCCAGCCGTAAGGGCCGTAGTCGATCGTGAGGCCCAGGATCGACATGTTGTCGGTGTTCATCACGCCGTGCACAAACCCCACGCGCATCCAATGCACCATGAGGTGCGCCGTGCGCTCGCACACTTCGCGAAACCAGGCGGCACGACGCTCAGCGTCGCTGCCAGCGATGTGCGGGAAGTCGCGCGCGATGGTGAAGTCCACCAACTGGGCGAGCGTCTCCAAGTCGTGACGCGCCGTGAAGATCTCGAAATTGCCGAAGCGCACGAAGGACGGCGCCACGCGGCACACCACTGCGCCGGGTTCGGGAGCGGGATTGCCGTTGTAAAACATGTCGCGCACCACCGGCTCGCCCGTGGTCACGAGCGACAATGCGCGCGTCGTGGGCACACCCAGATGGTGCATCGCCTCGCTGCACAGGAACTCGCGGATGGACGAGCGCAGCACCGCGCGCCCGTCGGCGGTACGCGAATACGGCGTGGGACCGGCGCCCTTGAGCTGCAGTTCCCAGCGCGCGCCTTCTGCCGTGACGAGTTCGCCAAGCGAGATGGCGCGGCCATCGCCCAACTGTCCGGCCCACTGACCGAACTGGTGGCCCCCGTAACACGCCGCCCAGGGGCGCATGCCGTCCAGCAGGGCGTTGCCGCCGAACACGGCCGCAAACTCAGGCGACGCAGTCTGTTCGGGCGAGAAACCGAGCATGGTGGCCACATCGGGCGCCACCGCGAGGAGCTGAGGGGCAGCGACCGGGGTGGGCTGCACCGCACTCCAGGCGGCGCCGAGCACTTGTCGCCGCTGGTTCCTCGGGTCAGGATCCCCGGGGAGCTCGTCGACGAAGCGGTTGTCGAATCGCAGCGTCTGCACCTGGGTGTTCAAAGTCTTCACAACGGGAAGCTAGACAGATGATCAAGACCGTGATGGCGCCCGTGGTGGCGCTGACGGCGGCGTTGCTGACCGCATCGCTGGCCGCATGTGGCGGCGACACGGCCGAACAGGGCGCCGACTCGACTGCAGCCAAGGCTGGCCCTGCCGTGACGATCGCGTCCATCGCGCCGGCCACCTATAACGGGACCCTCCCGTGCGCCGATTGTTCCGGACTCATCACCACGCTTTCGGTGTGGCCGGACAGCGTCTATCGCCTGCGCGAGACGTACGACGGCAAGAACAAGACGCCCAACGTGCGCATGGGCCGCTGGCAGTTCGACGGGAAGACGCTGACGCTGCAGGGCGACACCGGCGTGGTGGGACGCTGGGCATTCGTGCACGGTGACACGCTGCGCATGCTCGATCAGGCGGGTCAGCCCATCGCCAGTGAGTTGCCGATGCACCTGCTGCGCACCGACGCCATGGACCCGGTGAGCGAGTCGGCCGTCTATGTGGGCTCGTTCGTGTACTGGGCCGATGCGCCCACGCTGCGGGAATGCGCCTCGGGCAAGACCATCCCGGTGCTGATGAAGGGTGACTACAAGGTGCTGGAAAAGGCCTATACGGCCGCGAAGCTGCCTGTGGGCAGCGGCCAGCAGGTGGAGGTGCAGGCCCGCTTGGTGCCCCGCCCGGCCGATATGGAGGGCACCGAGCCGTTCGTGTTCGAGATCTCCAAGTACATCGGACCGTCGATCAACGGGAACTGTCGCTGACCTTTCCGGCTACAAGAAGGACTATGGACAACACCAGCAATAGCACCAGCAATACCAACGGCTACA
>NZ_DASWXE010000050.1:0-5154 GCF_036405635.1 Gemmatimonas sp.
CACCAGGATACGGTTCACGCACACGCAGGTCTGCCCATTGTGGCGATACTTGGCCGCCAGCGCACCGCGCACAGCGGCATCGAGGTCCGCATCGTCGAACACCAGGAACGGCGCATTGCCGCCCAGTTCCAGCGACAGCTTCGTGAGATTGTTCGCGCACTGCCCCATGAGCGTGCGCCCCACACCTGTTGAACCGGTGAACGACAGCTTCCGCACCAGAGGGTTCTCACACAGCTCCAGGCCCACATCCGACGAATGGCTCGTCGTGACCACATTCAGCACCCCGGCCGGGATCCCCGCCTCCTGCGCCAATGCCGCCAGCGCCAACGCGGTCAGCGGTGTTTCGGCGGGCGGCTTGATCACCACCGGACAACCGACCGCCAGCGCCGGCGCCACTTTGCGGGTGATCATCGCCAACGGAAAATTCCACGGCGTGATGGCCGCCACCACACCCACCGGCTGCTTCATCACCACCAATCGACGGTCGCGCGTGTGCGACGGAATCACGTCGCCATATGCCCGCTTCGCCTCTTCCGCGAACCACTCCACGAACGACGCACCGTAGGTCACCTCGCCCAGACTTTCGGTGATGACCTTGCCAGACTCCTGGCTCATGAGGCGGGCCAGCACCTCGCGATGCGCCACGATGCGCGTGAACCACTCACGCAGCAACGCCCCACGCTCCTTGGCGGTCATGGCACGCCATGCCGGCCACGCAGCAGACGCTGCCTCGATGGCCCGGCGCGTTTCTGCGCGACCCATATTGGGCACATCAGCCAGATGCGCGCCGCTCGATGGACTGTGCACCGCGAAGGTGGACGCATCGTCCGCATCAACCCAGGCGCCGTTGATGTACGCATGCGTCCGGTAGAACGGGACCTGTGTGAACTCGTTGGTAGGCATCGCGTAGACTCAGAACAAAATGACCTGACGAATCGCCTCGCCCCGTGCGAGCCGCTCGAATCCTTCGTTGATCTCGTCCAGCGCCAGTCGATGCGTGAGCAGCTTGTCCACCGGCAACCGCCCCGACTGATACAACGCCACATAGGCCGGGATGTCCCGCGCCGGCACACAGCTGCCCAGATACGATCCCTGCAACGTGCGCTCCTCGGCCACCAACTGCACCGGAGAAATGGACAGCATCTGCGAGGGATGTGGCAAGCCAACCGTCACCGTGCGTCCTCCCCGTCGCGTCGCGCGCCAGGTGAAGTCGAGCGCGGCCACCACACCCGCGCACTCGAGGCCAACATCGGCGCCGCCACGCGTGAGCGCTCGCACCTGCTCCACCGCATCGGCATCACCGCTGTTCACCGCCGCATGAGCACCCAGCGCCAGCGCCTGCTGCAACTTGTGCGCACTCACGTCAGCCACGATCACCTGGCTCGCGCCAGACGCGAGTGCCCCCAGCAGCGCCGCGAAGCCAATGCCACCCAGGCCGGCAATGAGCACTGACTCACCCAGGCGCACACGCGCCGTGTTCACCACGGCACCCACACCGGTCATCACCGCGCATCCGAAGAGCGCACCAATTTCGAACGGCAACGCGTTGTCCACGCGCACCACCGATTGCCGGGACACCACCACTTCCTCGGCGAACCCGGACACTCCCAGATGGTGATGCAACGCTGCGTCGTGACTGTCGCGCAAGCGGCGTCCACCGCCAAGCAGTTCGCCGGCGCCGTTGGCCGCCGCACCCGGCTCACACAATGCAGGACGAGCATCACGACAGGGTGCACAGTGACCGCACGTCGGCACGAACGAAAACACCACATGATCACCAACGGTGAGGTCGCGCACACCGGCGCCCACTTCGATGACCTCACCCGCGGCCTCATGCCCCAGCACCATCGGCAACGGACGCGGACGATTGCCGTCGATCACCGACAGGTCGGAGTGGCACAATCCCGCCGCCGCGATGCGCACGCGAATTTCGTGTGCCGCAGGCGATGCGAGCTGCACCGATTCGATGTGCAGTGGACGACTGTCGCCATACGGACGTGGTGATGCCGCTTCACGCAGCACTGCCGCTCGGATCGTCATGCGTGGCTCATGCTCTGCTCATGCGTTGCCTGTTCGTGGCATGTACGTTTGCCTCGTCGCGCGACGTCGGTGCGCGGCGTAGCTTCCTGCACGTCTTCATCGTGTCTTCAAACGTACGCACCGGCCACGGTGCAGGCCACAGAACATGTCCGCGTCGTCCATCCTGCTCCCCGTCGATGCATTCGGCCGCCCCCGCCTCAAGGTCGCTTTTGTTGGCACTCACGGCGTAGGCAAGACCACGCTGTGTTTCGATCTGGCGGCCCAGCTCAAGCGTCTCGACCTGGGCGTGGACATCGTGAAGGAAGTGGCGCGCCGCTGTCCGCTGCCCATCAACGAAGACACCACCTTCGACGCACAGGCGTGGATTCTGCACACGCAGATCGCCGAGGAAATCGAAGCGGCCTCGCACTACGAGGTGGTGGTGTGTGATCGCTCAGTGCTCGACAACTACGCCTATCTCGTCGCGCGTGTGGGGCGCAGGTCCGAACTCGAGCCACTCGTGCGGGAGTGGGTGCGCGGCTATCACTCGCTCTTCAAAGTGCCGGTACTCTCAGCGCCCGCGTTCGATGGCAAGCGCGCGGTGAGTCCGTCTTTCCAGTTGGAGATCGATGGCATCATCGACGATCTCGTACGCGACCTCGGCGTCACCGTATACCATCTCGACCCGATGGACCGCGAGCAGTGGACAACGCAGGCGCTGCTGCAACTCGGCCTGCCGACACAACCGCCGCAGATCGATTTGTTTGCGGCGAGGGAGTGAGCCCGTTTGCAGTCGCGGGTGCGGTCACCCGACCGGTGCCCGCGTTCTTGAGCCCGTCCACCTTGAGGAGGAGGCGGAGATCCTGCGGCAGGTGCTTGACGCCTGCGCTGAGACCGAGAGCCCCTACCGACTGTTGCGGTACATCATCTCCACGAGTTCATCGTACATCGCCTCGGCCTCATCGGGGCTGCGCTGAATGGCGGCCGTAGCACAGTGTTTGAGATGGTTGCGCATGAGCTCACGCCCCACCGCCCGCAGCGCTTCGTGCACCGAGGCGATCTGGGTGAGGATGTCGGCGCAGTAGCGGTCTTCGTCCACCATCTTCTGCAAGCCGCGCACCTGCCCCTCGATACGGCGCAGGCGCTTCTGGTTGCGCTGCTTGGCGTCACTGTCCACCGCGATCGCCTTGCGACCATCGGGCATTGCGTCACCCTCGTCTTTCCGCGTGCCACAACCGCAGCCGACGATGTGCAACGCGCGATGACCGCCTGACACAGTCGACGACACGGCCGTTTCAGCCTCTGCGGAAACGGGGATCGGTTCGCCTGACACGGTGGTGCGCGGAGTTCTGGGCATATACAGCTCGGAAGAAGTCAGACGTTGTTCAGGCAAACCTGGCGCGCCGCAGCCGCAGCGAATTGGCCACCACGCTCACCGAACTGAAGGCCATCGCCGCACTGGCGAGAATGGGGCTCAGCAACAACCCGAACGTGGGATACAGCGCGCCCGCCGCAATCGGGATACCGATGACGTTGTAGATGAACGCCCAGAAGAGATTCTGCTTCATCGTGCGCATGGTGCGGCGCGACAGCGCAATGGCGCGCACCACACCCTGCAGGTCACCGCGCATCAGCACCACATCGCCCGCTTCCACAGCGATGTCGGTGCCACTGCCAATGGCCATGCCGACATCCGCCTGTGCGAGGGCCGGTGCGTCGTTGATGCCATCACCCACCATGGCCACCACAGCACCCTCTTCCTGCAGACGCTGCACCTCACGCACCTTGCCTTCCGGCAACACGCCGGCCACCACACGGTCCACGCCCGCTGCGCGCGCAATCGCCTGCGCCGTACGCTCATTGTCGCCGGTGAGCATCACCACGGTGAGCCCCAGCGCATGCAGATCGGCAATCGCCCTGGGGGAGCTTTCACGAATGGGATCGGCCACCGCGACGAGCCCGGCAAGCAGGCCGTCCATCGCGATGTACATCGGCGTGCGCCCCTCACTCGCCAGGCGCGCCGCATCGGTTTCGAGCGCGTCAACCGACACGCCCCAGTCGTGCATGAACGCGGCATTGCCCACGGCGAGCGCCGCGTCATCCACCACACCCTGCACACCACGACCGGTCACCGAGGCAAAGCCCTCGGCCGTGCCCAGCGTGAGCCCCTTGCCCTGCGCGTGCTGCACGATGGACTCGGCCAGCGGATGTTCGCTGGCATGCTCCAGCGTGGCGACACGCTGCAGCAGCACATCGGCCGATACCGCGAGTGTCGGCACGGTGATGAAGTCCGTCACCGCCGGCGCGCCCTGCGTGATCGTGCCCGTCTTGTCGAGCACCACCGTGGTGATGTCACCGGCCCGCTGCAGCGCTTCGCCGCCCTTGATGAGCACTCCAAGCTGGGCGCCCTTGCCACTGGCCACCATCACGGCCGTAGGCACGGCCAGTCCCATCGCACACGGGCAGGCGATGATGAGCACCGCCACCGCAGCAGCGAACGCCCGCACCAGCGGCGCCTGGTCGGCAGCAAAGTACCAGATGCCGAACGTGATCGCGGCCAGGCCAATCACCACCGGCACGAACACCGCACTGATCTGGTCGGCCAGTCGCTGAATGGGAGCGCGTGTGCCCTGCGCATCGCGCATGAGCTTCACGATCTGCGCCAGCACGCTGTTCGCTCCCAGCGTGGTGGCCGAGTAGCGGAAGGCCCCGGTGCGATTGATGGTACCACCAATGACGCGATCGCCGACTCGCTTGGCCACGGGAAGCGACTCACCCGTCAGCATACTTTCATCGACCGCGCTTTCGCCGTGCACGATCTGACCGTCCACAGGAATGCGTTCACCGGGGCGCACGATGATGATCTCACCCGCCTCGATGCTGTCCACGGGCGCATCCACTTCGGCATCGAAGCGCAGCACACGCGCCGTGGGCGGCTGCAAGTCAACCAGCGCTCGCAATGCTGCCGACGTACGCTGCTTGGCGCGCGCCTCAAACATGTTGCCGGTGAGAATCAGTGCGATGATGATGATCACCGCCTCGTAGTACACATCGGGCGCCACGCCGCGGGAGATGAAGAACTCCGGCGCAATTGTCGCTACCACCGAGTAGCCAAACGCGGCGAGGGTGCCCACG
>NZ_DASWXE010000051.1:0-5334 GCF_036405635.1 Gemmatimonas sp.
ACACGACGAATCGACAGTCTGGTCGGCGCGCATGCCGATGCCATCAGTGTTCGGCCGCTGCTCATTGTCGATCTTCGCGGGAACGAAGGAGGCGGTTCAGGTACGACACGCGCGTTCAATCCCTATGTGGCCGGTGCCTCCCGTCGCACGACACCGTACGAATCCGGGACCGCCGTGATGCTGGCGTCTCCGTCCCAGCTCGCTTACGCCAAACGTTTGGTCGGTGGTGACACCAGCGCAGCCAGTCGACGGTTTCTGCAGCGCCTGGAAACAGAAACTGGATCACTGGTTCCCCTGGACGGGTTTCCTGCCGACACGGGCAAGGAACCCAGTCACCCCGGGAATTGGCGCGTGGTGGTCATGGTAGACGGCGGTACCGTCAGCGCGGCCGAAGTGCTGGTGCTCAAGGCGCTGCGCAGCCCGCGCGCCACAGTGGTGGGCGAACCCACCACCGGCGCCCTCGATTACCAGAGCACGCAGATCGTATCACTAGGTACAGGTGATCGCCGCTGGGCTCTCGGCTATCCGACCATCACCGCACACGCCGATCTGCCCAAGCGGGGAATGCGCGGCAAGGGTATTGCGCCTCATGTGCGAATGGACTGGAGTAGGACCCGTGACGCCATTGCCGCCGTGGAGCAGCGTTTCGCCCGATAGACGTTGTGGAGTCAGCGGGTAAAATTCGTGGCGCTGGTTCAACATCCTTCACAGCGCTTCTCGACTCGGTGCCCGATATATGAAGAAGATGGCAGCAGCGGCGTCTCCCGACGCGTATGTCGAAGCGCTCGATGGCTGGCGCTTCGAACGTGTGACGCAGTTGCGGGCTGTGGTCCGGGCGTCGAAGCTGCTCAATGAGGAGGTGAAATGGGGACACCTCGTGTATTCCACGGCGCATCCGGTCCTGCTCATTCGCGCAGAAAATGAACGCGTACTGCTCGGCTTCTGGCGAGGTCAGCGATTGCAGGACATCGAACCTCGTCTCAAGCCCGGGGGTAAGTTCGAGATGGCGACGCTCGAGCTACGGGAAGGGATGAGCATTCCTGCTGCGCGAGCCCGGCGTCTGGTCAAGGCCGCTCTCGAGCTCGACACGTCGCTTGGTGATCCGCGGCTTGCCTCTCCGAAGGTGAGGGCGCGGAAGGCCTCCGTGGCGAAGAAGCGGGGCGCTTAACGTCCACTTTCACCCATTTCAAATGACCCTCTTTCGTCAAACACGTACACGGATTGGATTGCTTGCCCTGGCTGGCCTGGCGGGATGTGGAGATTGCGTGCTGATAGGCTGCTACAACGGACTACAAATCAATCTCGATGCTCTGCCCGCTGGCACCTTTACCATCTCCGCGCTGGTGCCGGGTCAGCCCGGTGAAGTCATTACCTGCGTGGAGTCTTCACCCTGCGGAACCTCTCACGGATTTCAAGACATCACCGCCAGCGAAGTGGAGATCGTCATCAATACCTCCGTCGGAGCGTCGAGGCATACCATCAGGCCACAGTATGAGGCGTCCAGCGGTTCATGTGGTGGAGAATGCCGTTTCGCGACAGTAGCGGTTTCCATTCCGAGATAGCGAGAACCACACAAGAGAACGGGCCCGATGCATTTGGCACCGGGCCCGTCTTCCTTTGCAGCACCGCCGATCAGCGATCGTGCTGCGTGCTCTTCTTTTCGTTCTGCTGCAGGTTCTCTTCGCTCATCCAGTACTTGGGGCCGTACTTGCGCGCCACCGGCCACTCTTCATCCAGCGAGGCCGCGTCGTACAACACACCGCCCTTCATCACCCACTTCATGTCGAGGGTGTTCTGGATCTTCTCCAGCGGGTTGCTGTTCAGGATCATGAGATCGGCCAGCTTGCCCACTTCGAGCGAGCCCAGATCCTTGTCGGCGCCGAGGAAACGTGCGCTCTGCAGCGACGCCACTTCCAGCGTCCCATGCGCGCCCAGACCCGGCTCACCCATCCACACTTCCCAGTGCGCGGCCAGGCCGTGAAGTTCACCGTGTGAACCCAGCGCCGAATAGCCACCGGCCTTGATCACATCCGCCATCGCCTGCGAAATGATCGGGTAGCTGTAGTCCGTCTTGGGGCGCAGCTGACGCACGCGCAACGGCGAGATCAGGCTGCGCCACGGGAACCACGTGCGGATCTTCGCATCGGTCCACCAGTCACGCTCGGCGAACCAGTACTCGATGTTCCAGCTCGACGGACCACTCACCACCAGCGTCGGCGAGTACGTCGCTTCAGCCTTGCCCAGGAACGTGGACACATCGGAGTACATCAGGATTTCGCCATGCGAGTGCTCCCACCCCGTCTGGCCGTCCATGATCATGCCGAGGTTTTCGAAGAGCGTGCCGCCCTCGGACGTGACGTTGAGGTTCGCCACACGCGCCGCATCGGTGAGCCACTGACGCTGATCACGACGCGGCTGGGCGTACTGCTTGATCTGCACCGCGCCCCAGCTCTTGAGGCGGGCCACGGTGGCCTGCGCGATCGCGTAGCTGGAGATGTCGTTCGTGCGCGCGCCATCACCGCGGCTGACGTTGTCGCCCGTGCTGAACGTGCGCGAACCGATCATGTCGCCCGTTTCGATCAGCTCACCCGTGGGGAACACGTTCTGACTCCACGTGCTCACGTCCATCGACGACGTCACGCCGTACGCCAGGTAGATGGACTGCTCGAAGTCATGCTGAGGCCGCATGCCACGCCACTCACGGTAGTGGTGCGCGTGCATGTCCACCCAGCCGGGGATGATCGTCTTGCCCGCGGCATCGATCACTTTGCCGGCACCCGCCGTGCTGCAGTCCGCTGCCACGCAGGTGATGCGGCCATCCTTGATCACGATGGTACCGCGATCGATCACCTGACGCTTGTTCATCGTGAGGATGCGCGCACCGGTGATGGCGATCGTGCCCTTGGCCACCGCCCCGCGCGTACCACTCACCGACAACGTGACCGTGTCGGTCTTCTTCGTGTCGACGTTGTGTGAGAAGTACTGCTTCGCACTGCCCCACTCCAGCGACTTGGCATCGCGCCAGCGGGGGAAGATGCCGCCGTCACGCGAGAGCTGCGTGACCGGGAAGATGCCGCGACGCTTTTCGATGCGTTCGGCGTCACCACCAGTGCCGCCCCACGCCATCGCCGTCACGTACACGTTGTCGCCTTCCTGGAACGCCACCCACTGTCCATCAGGGCTCGGCACGATTTCATCGGCCGCGGGGAACGTGAGATGCGTGCGCTTGTCGCTGCCATCAAGCTTGACGCTCATGAGCGCCACGCCGCCCGGTGCACCCGGGCGATTGGCGCGCTGCTCGGGATAGAACAGGCGGCCTTCCGGGCCGAAGCTCGGACGCAGGAGCTGACGACGCGCTTCGTTGCCCTGCGCAGCGCCCGTGGGCTTGATAGCCGAGGCCACCGTGATGCCCGTGTCGTTGCCCACCGCCGTGAAGCGCACCAGATCGTACCACGCATTGTGCGTGATGGTGCGGCCACGCGCCGTGGCGCCTTCACCAAGACCCACCACCACCTGCGCACCATCGGGCGTCCACACCGGGTCCACATAGTCACCCGGGTCGCGATTGAGCTTCACCGGTGCACCACCGGTGATTGCAATCTTGTACAGATTGCCGCGCGCGGCGTCGTCGAACGTCACGAACGCCACCCACTTGCCATCGGGGCTGATAGCCGGCGCGTACTCGAGCGGCTTGAACGAATCCGGTGTGAGGCGCTTGGGCGCGCCCGCCGCGCCGTCCTGCGCGTAGATGTGTCCGAGCGCCTGGAAGACGATCTTCTTGCCGTCCACCGTGGCGGAAGGCCAGCGCACGAACTGCGCTTCCACCGGCCCGTCGCTGATGCGGAATTCCTTGCGCGCCATCTCGGAGATGGTGCGGTGCACCTTGGCCGAGAACGGGATGGTGGTGACGGCGCCGGTGGCTGCGGCCACACGGCGGATCTTGCCACCCTGCGTGAGGATCAGGCTCTGCCCGTCGGCGGCCCAGCGATAGCGCGGCAGCGCACCCAGCACCTTGCCGGCGCTGATGGCGATGGGTTCGATGGGATCCATGAGCAGGCGCTCGGTGCCCGTCTTCATGTCACGCAGCCACAGGGCCGAACGCGGACCGTATTTGTGTCCCTTGAAATCGAGCACACCGTCGGGAATCTGGCGCGCGAAGGCGAGCCAGCGACCATCAGGGGAAATCTCGGGCGCGGCGCCACCGCCACTGGAGAAGCGACCTGCGGCAGCACCCACATTTTCACCGCTGGTGATGTCCACGACTTCACCCGTCTCGAAGCTCCAGCGACGCAGCTGCAACTGGCCGGCCGACAAATCCTTAGTGGTCACGTTGGACATGTTCACGTGATAGAACAGGAACTTCCCGTCCTTGCTCACGCTGGGCCACACACCACCAGCCACCAGCTGCACACCCTGCCCGCCATCGCGGTGGTACATGTAGAGGCCACCTGCACCCCCGCCGCCCTCGGCGTTTCCGCCGCCACTCCGGCGCACGATGATGAAGCGTCCATCGGGCGTCCACGCCGGTTCGGCCATGTTGGACGCGTTGTCCGTGGCCACTGCGCGCGGGTTGCTGCCGTCGGCATTCATCACCCACAGGTTCTGCATACCGCGCCGGTCGGTGATGAACGCGACCAGCTTGCCATCGGGTGACACTCGCGGCTGGTAGTTGAGCGCCACGCCACTGTTCTGCGTGAGCACTTCCGCGTCACCGCCCGCCGCGCGCATGCGATACACATGGCCGAGCAGGTCGAAGTAGATCCACTGCCCGTCGGCCGTGATGTCGGTGGACATCCACGTGCCTTCGGTGGTGGTGAAATCGATGTCCCGCGTCTTGCCGCGCGCGGCGGTGATATCCCACTGCTCACCGGCTGCGCGAGCCTGGGGCGCTGCCGGCGCCTGAGCTGAGAGTGTGGCAGGACCGAGTGCGGCGGCGATGGCAGCGGCCGACGCGGCGAGTACGCCAGCGTTGCGGGCGTCCCAGTGTTTCATCTGCTGATCTCTCCCGTGATGGACATCGGTACCAGGGGCGTGCCCCTCTGGACTGTCCGCGCCTGACAGCGGACGACGGCTGTGTTACGTCGTGCCGGGCGGAAACGATGTCCCACAAGAACGCGCCGCCCCCCGTCGCCGTCCAGACTCGACCGGTCCCGGACCAGGCGCTGCAGAACCGCCGTGAACGGCTCGACAGTCAACTATTCACTTAAGCGACTCCCTTCCTCGTCGCATCAGCACGTGGCGATACTTCAGGGTGACCGATTCCATCCCCGCATCACTCCGAATCGTCCGTCGCGCCAACCGCACCCTGGGGCGCGTCGTTCCGGCCCTCGCGGC
>NZ_DASWXE010000052.1:0-9406 GCF_036405635.1 Gemmatimonas sp.
ATACAGCAACGCCATGGCATCCTGCAGCTGGTCTCGAAATCCAAAGGCGCCACTGCTCTGGTAGAGTCCCGTGCGCGCCCACAGGCGTGACGATGTGGCCTGATAGAGCATCCAGGTATTGACCAATGCGTCGAACGATGGTTCCGGCGTTTGCACACGTATCATGCCCAACCGATCGGCCCATGCCGACTCCGCCCGCTGCATGGCTTCACGCGCGGATTCCGGTGTGCGATACCGCGCCAGCAACGTGCGTGCCTCGCCTTCGGAAGGCGCCGCGCCCACCTGCACCACGATATCCCGTGTTTCCCCCGGAGCCAGCGTCATGCGCATCTGCAGCGCACCGCACGGATCGATATCCGCGCCGGTTCGGTTGTCGAGATCTCCTCCGCGCAACGCCATCGGGTCGCGACGACTTCCTCGTGGACCCAGAAACGCCGCGCGGTCTGCCGTATAACTCGTCACGGGCTCGCTGACCCCGAGGAATGCGACCCAATCCATGAACGCCGGGTCAAAGCTGTTGCAGGCCACGATGCAGGATTCGTCTCGCAGGAAACGTGTGCGCACCTGGTGCTGCGTGAGTTCGCGGTGTGCACCCAGTACCCACTCCACAAACGCCGTGATGACCAACGACCGCGGTCGATTCGTGTGATTGGTGATGCGCACCACCACCAATCGCACCGAATGGGCTTCCGGCACTCCCACGGTCAGCTCGGTTTCTATCCCGTTGTGTTCATGTCCGAAGGACGTGGAGCCGGTGGCGTGGCGTACCCGGTACGCACCTGCGTTGCGCACCGGGTCTGGAGTCGCCGACCAGAGATCGCCCTGCTCTGCGTCCTGGATATAGAGCGCATCACTGACTGGATTGCTGATGGGATCGTTGTGCCACGGTGTGAGACGGAAGAAATGTGCGTTCTCAGCCCACGTACAACCGATTCCGGATTCGGATACCATGCAGCCGCCGTGAGGATTGGCGATCACGTTGATCCAGGGTGCTGGAGGCAGGTGCTGTCCGTCGATTCGCATCAGATAGCTGTCGTCCGCATCCAGTCCGCCGATGCCATTGTCGAAGCGCAGGGGTGGCAGGTCGATCGGTGCCGCTGGTGCGATGAGCGGCGGAAGGATCGGGGCAGACAACAACGGCTCGACCAGGGGCTTGATGGCGGAGACAATAGTGGCCAAAGCCCCGGAACGCTCACCGCCCGCGATGACGCTGGAGGCGTTCGCCATCCGCAACGCGGCCGTGCCGAGAATGCGTTGCAGGGCCCGACCATCACACGGGACCTGCAGACGCGCCGTCGCGGAGAGCATCAGAAAGTCGCTTCCCGTGAAACCGTCACGGCGACGTACAAACGTGCCACCAGACTGATCGAGGAGCGTACTGTCGCCGAACGAGGCGATCGCATCGCTGATGGCATCGCGTATCTCCTGCTGATAGCCATGCTGTTCCCCGTTGATGATCACGAGGTCCACGGCCAAACCGCGTCGACGCCAATAGTGATGCGCCATGCAGAGTTCGCGCAGGGTGGGCAGTCCTGCCATGCTGTCTATCGTGGCCAGCAGGATGGGCACGTCGCCGGATATCCCGTATGCCCAGAGCGCGGGCTGTGCACCACGATTGCGCCAACGCTCGTCCGCTGGCGGTGCGAGGCTTCCTCGCCCAAAAAGCAGCTGTGTCGCAAGGTCCTGAAAGAGTGCTGCCTGCGATGCGGTGAGATCCAACTCGCGTAGTTCGATCTGCGTGACCGTGGCCGCGACGTCGAATGCGCGTTGCGCCGCCTGCGCCGCGTGGTAGCGATCGGCCAAGGCAAACGCGCCTTCGCGACTGTCGGCGATCAAGGTGGTGAACGCCACGTTCACCGACTGTCCGGGTGGAACACGGACATGAGTTCGCAGAGCCATGATGGGATCGAGGACGGCCCCTGTCGTGCCGGAAAGCGGCCCGCTGGCGTCGAGCATCAGAGGATTTCGAACCGAACGTCCACGACCGATGAAACGCGCACGGTCTGTTTCGCAGCTTGCCGAGCCCAGGCGATCGGGACCGTCATCGAGCAGGTGCACGCACCAGCGGACGGGATCTGCCGGTGACCGGGGACGGCGATAGGCCGTGATCGCCGCGCACCATGCGTGCCATTCCGTCTCGACAAAGAGATTGGAGAAGGCTGGGTGCGCACGATCTGTATCCACCGACGTCATCACGATCTCACTGTAGCTGGTGAGTTCGATGTCGTGTGCCGTGCGTCCGGCATTCGTGAGGGTGATGCGTCGAACTTCGGCGGCATCTCCCGGCACCACCGTGATTTCCGTGTGGGTGGTGATCTCGCCATCCACGCGATGCAACGACACCCGGTCCAGCGCCATGTGGGTCCACGACCGTTCTCCTGACGGTCCCAGCGGTGCGGCGCCAGCCGACCAGACCCGTCCGGTGGTCAGGTCGCGGAGATAGAAGAACTGGCCCGTGTCATCGGTCGTGGCGTCGGCCCGCCAGCGCGTCACGGCCGTGGTGTTGTGCAGACTGTAGCCACTGCCGCTGTGATTCAGCATGACGGTGTAGGGACCGGAGCCAAGCAGTGCGACACGTGGTGCGGAGGCTTCCGCGGTCTCCACGATGCGCGCCACGGGCGGTTCAGCGAGCTCAGGGCGTGTTGGTGCCTCCTGCTGTCCGGGTTCTGCCGTTCGCTTGACGACGACGCGTGGTACCCGTTCATGCAGGAGCTGCTCGGCGGCCTTCACCAGGGGGTCCGCATGGAACCGCCGAACCCACACATCCGACTGAAGTACGTTGGTCAGGGAAGCCAGCGTCATGCCGACATGGTGAGCCATCCACGCGTGCACGGCGCCGAAGGGTTCATCCGGCGTCGGTCTGGTGTAGTCGAGCGCGTCGAAGAATCCGAACTCGCCCAATACGCCCATGTCCTCGAACGCACGCATGTTGCCGAGGGCTCGGCGCGGATCCACCAGCGCGGCGAGGGCGGTGGCGTACGGCGCGACCACGATATCGCGTCCCAATCCACGCTGCAGCGCGAGGTCCGGCACACCAAAGGCGCGGTACTGATAGGTGTGTTCGTGGTCGCGCACATTGTGGAGACTCTCGCTCATGCCCCACGGCGTACCCTTGCTGCGCGCGTAGCGGCGCTGCTGCTCCACCGCACCATGATAGGTCTGGTCGAGCAACGTGCCGGTGAGTGACCGCATGACCAGAAGTGGCATGAGATACTCGAACATGCTGCCACTCCATGACACCAGCGTGGTCGCACCCCGGGCATGCGTCAACAGACGGGACAGGCGAAACCAGTGCTCCACCGGGACATCGTTCTTGGCGATGGCGACAAAACTCGCCAGCCGGGCTTCCGACGCGAGGAGATCGTAGAACGCGTCGTCATTCACCATCGTATCGGTGTGGAATCCGATGGTGAACAATTTGCGGGCAGGATCGTACAGAAAACCGAACTCCATCTCCATCACCCAGGTCCGTGACTGCCCCGCCAGGCGGCGCAAACGCGGTGCCAGTTCCGGATGATCCGAAGCGAGCTGTCGGCAACCCTGTCGGACGGCGAGCAGGTGCCCCGCGAGATTGCCGCTGTCGACCGTGCTCACATAGGCCGGAGGCAGTGGCGCCAGATCTTTCAGGTCGTACCAGTTGAGGAAGTGCCCTCGGTACCGCTGCAGTCGATGCATGCTGGCGAACGCCCGTTCGAGGCGTCCGACCGTGTCTTCGGCGGTGATCAACCCGAGATCGTGTGCACTCAGCGTCGCAAGCAGCTGGAGGCCGATGTTGGTGGGCGACGTGCGCATCGCCACCGCGGGTGCAGGGTCATCCTGAAAATTGTCGGGAACCAGCCAGTGTGAATCGGCGGTCACGAATCGATCGAAGTACGCCCAGTGCCGCTCCGCATAGCGGCGCACGTCCGCACGATCTTCGTCACTCAGCGGCGCGCGTGCAGCGGTGGGCGGCTGACTCCAGTGCGACACGAACCTTGGGGCACTGAGCCAGAGCAGCACGAGCGGCCACATGGACAGCAGGAGCGGCCACAGCGAACTCCATGAGCCGTGGGATCGGACGATGCTCCAGACCGATGCGCCGGTGGTGGCAATGGCAGCCAGAGCCAACAAAGCGGTCACGGCACGGAAGGCGCGCCAGCTTTCGCGGCGGATGTCGACCACCTGCTGTTCGACGAGTGCTGCAGACTGCCACTCGAGGAGATTTCTCCGCGAGACGCAGACACGATAGAGTGTCCGCAGGATGGCGTCGGCAGACAGCCACGCCTGGTGTGGAAGCACGACAAGCGCGAGAAAGGCCTGCTGTGCCCCCATCCTCGCATCCTGGGCCACAGAGGCATAGTGCTCCCGCCACGCTCCCTCACGTGGTGGACGCAGCAGGGCAAAGCACAACGCGATCGTCCACGGTGCCACGACCAACGTCAGCACCAGCAATGTCCAATACACCGGCGAACCTGGCAGCACCGTCCAGGCACAGAACAGCAACAGCACCTGAAAAATCTCCACCGTGCTGCGACGCAGATTGTCGACAATCTTCCAACGCGCCAGAAAGGACAGCCGATTCCGCTCCCGACCTTGGGGACCCGGGATGGTCGGCCGCAGCCAGGTCAGGAGTTGCCAGTCTCCGCGAATCCACCGATGCTTGCGGCGGCTGTGACTGAGGTAGGTCGATGGAAAGTCATCATAGACGATGACATCGCTGGCAAGACCCGCACGCGCGTAGTTGCCCTCGAGCAAGTCATGTGAAAGGAGCACATTTTCAGGGAAGCGACCTTCCGTGACACGCTCGAAAATGTCGACGTCATAGATCCCTTTGCCCGTGTAGCTGCCCTCACCATGCAGATCCTGGTACAGGTCGGAGCTGGCCGTGGAGTAGGGATCAACACCGGGTTGACCGGAGGCGATTGCCGCAAATTGTGAAGCGTGAGCACTGGGCAGCGAGACACCGACACGCGGCTGCAGAATGCCATAGCCGCGCCCCACTCCATGGCGTGCGGCATCGTACACCGCGCGATTGAGGGGATGTGCCAGGGTGCCGATGAGCGCTGCGGCACCGTCTTGCGGCAACATGGTGTCCGCATCCAGCGTGATGACGAACTGTGCACCTTCCAGCACAGACACATCGCCACTGATGACCGAAAAGCCTGAACGGTCACCGGTGCGCAGCAGATGATTGAAGGCACTGAGCTTGCCGCGCTTGCGCTCCCAGCCCATCCATACCCCTTGACCCGCATTCCACTGTCGCGCGCGATGGAGCAGAAAGAAGCGCGCGGCACCTCCTGAGGCGTACTGTCCATTCAATCGCTCGATCCCCTGCTCCGCTGCAGCAATAATGGCAGCGTCTTCCTGCATGGTTTCCGTGGGGGCATCCACGAAATCCGAAAGCAGAGCGAAATGCAGGGGCGCGTCGCTGTTGGCGAGAAACTGTACCTCGAGGCGCTCCAATGCCCGCTGCACATCCCGCGAATCACCGAAGAGCGTTGGCATGACCAGCACCGTGTGATGCGCGGCAGCCACCTCCGGGATCCGAACATCGAGACGGGGCAATACATGCGTGGGCAATACTGACATGATCAGCTGCTGCGCCAATACGTTCCCGAAATCCACCAACGGTCCAACCAACAGCAGAAGTAACCAGACCGGGTGAAATGCCGGCGGTCCGCGCATGAGCAAGACCGCCAGGAAGGCGATAGTGGTGCATACGATCAATCCGCCAACGAACACCATGTTTGGAGCGCGGTGCGCCCAGCGCTGGAGTCGCTCTCGGAATTTCGGTCGATAGCCCGCCCACCTTTCAAGCTCGGCAAGCCCTTGGTCGATGAGGTAGTAACCCACATGACCCATTGGTGCGGTCTGACCCGGGACCGCTGTTCGCATGCCGATGCGTGCCAGTTCGACCGCTTGCGCGGCGACCGCCACTTCAGCGCGGCCCGTGGCCTTGGCAATCCGCTCCACGACATGGCGATACCGGTCGCGGGTTGCGAAGACCATAGTGGGATAGGTGCCATCCGGATCTGCACACAACACGGCATTCATCGCGCTTTGATGCTCGACGAACACCCGCCAGTCGCGCAAGCCGACATCACGTAGGCTCGTGATGGTGTTCGCCATGACGCGCTGGGTGAGTGCCAGTCGCTGCGTCGACTCCGCCACCACCTGGGCAGGAGGAACACCCGCGTCGTGCAACCAGTGCTCGAGCCATTCCAACGCCGTGGAGGCACCTTCCGTTTGCCGCAGCAGCTGCAGGAATCGCGATACGAAATGCGGCGAGAGCGCGTGGTCCTGCTCGGCAAACTCCTGCAACGCCAGACGCACGTGCGGCCCGCCGAGCATGTTGGCATCCCGGATGCGATCCGCCGCGACAGTGGCCCGAGCCCGCTCATCGAGCCGCATCACCGTGCGCAATGTCATTCGGCGCACACTTTCGATCAGGCCAAGACGCAGCATCGCGGGCACGGCCCACAGCTCGCCGATCGACAGGGGCGTCACGCCCTGAAAAGCGTCGACATACAGGTCGACATTGTCGGGCGTCAATTGTGCTTCCGTGTGCGAGATCAACGAGATGGCCATCTCGTACACGCGCGGATAGCCGGTCAGCGGCCCCGCGGTCAGCTCCGGGAGTTCTCGATAGAAGCCCCCCGGCAGACTGTTCCGTACAGTCTGCAATTGTTCCTGCACCACATGGTAGTTGTCGAGAAACCAATCACCCGCCGCATCACCTTCAACTTCCGTTTCCGCGGCCGAGAGAATCAGCCTATTGCGTGCCGTGGAGAGGATTTCGCGAGTTTGCGAGAGCCTCTCCAGGAGTCTGGCTGGTCGCAGGGGCCCCCGCCCGGCTGTGACTTTCTGGTGACGGGCGATCTCGCGTGCTCGTGTGGCCAGGTGATCCGCACCGAGCAGATCTCCCCTGATGGGCCCAGCGAGCAACTCTTCACTGGCGTTGGTTTGCAGCGCTATGGGACTACTCGATCCAGGAAACCATCGCATGTGTCAGGCTGGGGGTCATGGTATTGGTCAGGATCGTGTGCCGTCACAGCCTGGGCAGTACCCCTGTATGGCATTGAAGACCTTCGACCGCCCAATGGCTCTGGCCACAAACCTTGGGTCTTGTCGAATGGTACACCGCCCGGGGTCAAGCGATTGCTCGTCGGCGACATTTCTTCCGCGGGATTGTGGTTTGGATTCACGTATTGTCCGACGTGTGATCTACGCCGACATTCCGGACATGACTCCTGCTTTCCCTTCCCATTCGCCGTCCAAATTCGACGGCAGTGAACGTCGCCAGAATCCGCGTCTGCGTGAACTCGTGGACGAAATGCTGGCCTCCATTCGCGTGGCGGCCAATCAGGATCTGTGGACGTCCGATGAAAGAATGCGCTGTGAAGCCGACATGCTGCGTATCATGGAGACCGTGCGCGCCAAGGCGCTCGAGGGACGCCCGACGTCCTGACGGTCCCGGTGGTCAGTCGAAGACGATCTGCGTCTGACCACCGTCGTATGTGATACACAGCACCTGGTCACGGCCTTCCTCGTCGACGATCAGCTCCACCTGTTCGCGTCCCCGAACCTGATGCGAGAGGTGGGCGTGGTCGGCGTCGCCGAACATCAGCACGATACCGCCCTGCGGTGAATCGAGGCTGGCGCCGGCGAACGCGAGGTGATGACCGATCGGCTGCACCCCAATGTCGCGCTGACGCACTTCCACCGTGCAGGCGCGCCCGCGATTGCGCGTCGAAAACGCCGCCAGTTCGGCATCCAGATGCTCGGCCGCCAATCGGCGCGTCTGACGATGACGCGCAATGGCCTGCGCCCGCGCCAGCGCGAGCGTGCGCGCACTGCCAGGCACACACAACACGGAGCAGGGTGCCGTACGCACGAGCTCCGCTGTGACACTGCCCAGCACCATACGCCGCAGAAATCCATAGCCGTGGGTGGCGGTGACGATGAGATCGGCGTCCACTGCGTGCGCGTGTTGCCCGATGGCTGCCGCCGCGTCGCCTTCCAGGAGCTGTGCACTGAGCGTGAGGCCGGGCCGTCTCAGGTGCGACATGAGCTCTTCAAAGCTGCGCGCTGCTTGCTCCCGATACTCGCTGGCGAACTCCTGCAGCATCGGGGCAGTGCCGTCGAGTGATGGAGCAACGTGCACGAACTGCACCCACGCATCAGCCGACACCAGCTCCAGCGCCACCTGTGCGGCGTAGATGCTGAACACGCTGAAGTCGGTGGCGATCACCACGCGCTTCGGCAGCGCGTGGTGCTCCTGGCTCACCGCCAGGACCGGTGTATCACCAAGCTGCAGGAGTCGCAGCACAGTCTCACCGCCCAGGACGCGTTCCAGCAAACCATGCTTGCCGCGGCCCGTCACGATGAGCCGCGCATCGGCCTCCCGCGCCTGATGCACGATCTCCCGCACCGCGTCGCCCGATCGGACCGAAACCGGCCAGGTGACGCTGGGCGGCAGTAGCCGCGCCATCTGTCCCTGAATCGCCTCGAGCCGGCCGTCCAGCAGGACGTTCATCGGCACGGTCGGCACCGGCATCGCATCGATGGCGAACGTGGGCATCACGTGGGTCATGAGTGTGCTCACCACCTGCACCGGCGCGCCCGTGTGCGCCGACAGATGCAGCGCCATGGGGAACGCCGCGTCCGATGGCTGCGCCCCATCGCTGGCCAGCATGAGCGGGCCGCGCGGCGCGGCGACCGGCTCGAACGTGGACAGGAACTCGCTGAGTTTCGGTGTGGTCGATCCCATGGGCACTCCAGAAAACAGGATGTTCTACGGATGATCTATGGATGATCTACCCTGCAGTGTCGCCCATTATCAGGCATCTGCATATCCGGGTTCACCCGACACCACGTGGGGATGCCACCGTGCCACGGGTTCGACGCGTGTGACGCCGATGGCATCCAGAAAGTGCCGATCGTGCGAGGCAATCACCAACGCGCCGTCGAAGCCGCGCAACGCGCTCTCCACCGCATGCAGGCTGGCGAGATCGAGATGATTGGTGGGTTCATCCAGCAGCAGCAATCGCGGCGCCGATGCACCGGTCACGCCCAGCACACAGGCGAGCGCGGCCCGCATACGCTCTCCCCCACTCAGCTGACTCACCCGCCGCTCCGCCTGTTCAGCGCGAAACCCAAATCGGGCCAGCGTCGCGCGCAGCGATTCTTCTTCCAGCCGCTCACCACGGGCCACGGACGCGGCCCGCATCGCATCGAGAATCGTAGCATGGGCATCGAGCAACGTGGCGTGCTGGTCGAGGAACACCACCGACGTGAGTGGCACACCACGATACAGTGCCTGCTCGTCTATCGGGTGCTGTCCGGCGAGCACCCGCAACAGCGTCGACTTGCCGCTGCCGTTGTCACCCACCAGCGCAATGCGCTCGGGGCCGCGCACTTCCAGGTG
>NZ_DASWXE010000053.1:0-34911 GCF_036405635.1 Gemmatimonas sp.
CGGATCATCCGGCGCTCCATCAGCACCACGTGCGATGCATCGAAGGCGTCACGCCCGGGTTCGGCGGTGAACAGCCCCACCTCGATACTCTCGGCGAGCGGTGCCTCCGTCTCCGTTCCGGTGGAATCGGCGTAGAGTTTCCTGGCCATCACCGGCACCGTCACATCCCACCGGCCGTCGGTGCGCTTGACCGCCGTCGGCTCGCCCACGGCGAGATCGTACAGGGTGACCCGCTCGAACAGGTCGGTGATGAGCGCCTGTTGTTCTTCGGTGGTTGCCTCGGCGCGCAATGCGGCGACGAGGTCGCTGGCTGTGGCATAGGGCGCGCCCTGAAAGCGGAATCGGGTCACCAGTGAACGCAGCGCACGATTCACCGCATCCTCACCAAGACGTTCCTGCAGCAGGTACATCACCAGCGCACCCTTGCGGTACAGCAGATGCTGCTGGCCGTGCGCCCGCACCAGTGGCTGGTCGGTGTCCTGGCGGTTGTCGAGGTAACGATCCAGCTCGAACTTGAGATAACGACGGATCTGGTCTTCACCGCGCACATGCTTCATCACCATGTGCGCCGCATACTGCGCCAACGTCTCCGACAGCACGCCTTCACCTTCCATGTTCGCCGCGGCCACCTGATACGCCCACCACTGGTGCGCGAACTCATGGGCCGTCATGCCGGTCACCTGATCGATGGTCTCAGGCTTCTGGTAGTCGGCGATGAATCCCACCGTCTCCGAGTACGGAATGGTGCCGCCAAACGCTTGGGCAAAGTCGTGGTAGCCCGGAAACTCCACGATGCGGAAGTGATCGAACTGGTATGGTCCGAAGTTGGCCTGGTAGTAGTCGAGTGACTGCCCCATGGCGTCGAGCATGCGCTCCACGTTCCACGCATGGGTGGAGTGGTAGTACACCGACAGCTTCACCCCCTGATGCTCCCGGTGCTGCTCGGCGTACCGCGCCGAGATGACCACGAAGCGCGCGCGCAGCGGAACAGTGGAGACAAAGCGAGCGGTGCGGCGGCTGCCCTGCGTCTTGTCGGAGACCTTGTTGCCAGCGGCGAGTGGGGTCTGGTCGGCGCTGGTGGACACGGTGACATCCGACGTGGCCCATCCACGCGTTGACGAAGGGCGATACACCGCAGCGCTGTCCCCGAGCGCGGCCATGGGTTCGATAGCAGGGAGGCCATGCTCACGGCGCAGTTCCGGATCGTCCAGCATGCCCATGCGATTCGCGCCCACCACCGGAGCAAGCTGCGTCTCGTTGAGAAACGTGCCGTTCTCCACCAACTGTGTCTCGGGCCAACCATTGCGGTAGCCCCGAATCCATCGCGTGGTGCGGAATGTGAGCTCGCGTTCCTCACCGGATGCCATGGGCTGTTCCAGACGATAGATGCGATGGTGATTCACAGTATCGTCATGCACGAGGCGCGCGCCGGCAATCGCGGCTTCACGTAGTCGCACGTCGCTATCGAGCACCCGGACATGGATTTCCCGAACGGTGTCCCGCGTGTTGTTGCGCAGACGGTAGTGCCCCTCCACTTCGGCGCGTCGTTCCTCGGGATACAACGCCACGTTCATGGCGAGATGTGAAATCTCGGGCTGCGGTTGCGACAGATACCGCGCGTATTGCTTCTCGTAGTCCACCATGCGCGCGATGGCGTCGTCTTCGTTGATGTAGGTGTTCAACACATTCGTGTTGCGATAGGCCACCGCGCCGGTGGTGCCGAGTACCAGCAGGGCGGCAGCGGCCACCCAGCCGGGCGCGCCGCGCAGCGTGGTGCGCGCACGTGCCAATCGCGGCGCCAATCGTACATCCACACCACGGCGCCAGAACACGTGCGCAGCCACGAGCAGCAGCAGGGCAAAAGCGCCCCAATACCAACGGAACGTCCATGCACCAATCCAGAACGATCCCGCTTCGGCCAGGTCGCTGAGCGGCACACCCGGATGTCCGCCGTAGAGCAGCAGGTTGTGCTGCACCAGCGGGTAGAGCTGCTGCACGATGGCGGCAATCAGCATGATGCCCCAGGCCACCACCTTGTGCGGGCTCAGGGCATGCACGAATACAGTGAGCGCCGAGAGCAGCAGCATGTCCCACGCGGTGGGCAGCACGAACCAGAGCAGGTACTTGGCCGGTTCGATGGTGGTGTATCCCAGCGACAGTTGCACCGTAATGGCCGCGAGGACGGCGACCAGCAGCATGCTCACCAGCACCAGCCCCATGGCCAGTGTCTTGGGCACCACGTACGCCCAATTCGGCATGGGCGATGCGTCCACGATCTCGTGTATGCGCCGGTCGCGCTCCCGCCACACCAGTTCGCCGGCGAAGTACACCGCCACCAGGAGCGGGATCACTTCCATCCCCCCCTCCAGCTCCGGAATGAGCGAGAGTGTGGTGGGGTAGGTCGGACGCCCGTCGGGATCGCGTTGGGTGGTGAGTGAGATGAGCGTGGTGAACATGCCCCACGCCATCAGCACCGGAAACGCGGGACTGCGCACGATGTGCCACGACTCGAAGCGTGTACGCATCCAGAGCAGCGTGCGCAACGAGGCACCATGGATCGCGGCGGCAGGCAATGTGAGTGTCGCGGGCACGGTCGCCGGTGTCTCCTGCGCGACATTCCCACGCTGCTGCTTTCGCTCACGCGTGGTGAGCCCGCGATCGGCGAACCGGTATCGCGCACAGGCGATGGCGAGAATGGCCGACGCAATGCCCAGCCACAGCACCCGATTGACGAGCAGCAAGCCCGAAAACTCCGGCAGCAGCACATTGCGCTGTGCCACGGTCCAGTAGCGCGACGCGTCGCTCACGGCACGGATGCCGAACGGATCACTGAGCGTGAACGCCGTCTGGAAGTTTGGCAACTCGCTGAGTGCGCCGCCAATGAAGACAAACACCGACGCGAAGGCGATCACGCCCAGATACGTGCCCATCATGGAGCGTGTGAGCGCCGCGAGCGCAAAAAGAATCGCCCCGCCGATGATCAGGTTGGGTAATGCCAGTAAGACGAAGCCGAACACATAGGGTGCGATGCGCTGCGGACCCAGCGCCACCGCGCTGGCCCACGGCATCAGTGTGCCCAGCCACAACCCCAGCGCACCCACCAGCAGGCAGCCGGCCACGATCGCCATGGCCCCGAAGAACCGGCCCAGCAGATAGTCGCTGCGGCTGATGCGCGTGGTGCGGATGATCGGTCCGTAGCCCGTCTCGTCGTCGCGGATGACGGCATTGGACACGAATGCCGTGATCACCGGCATGTATATCACCGACAGCAGCATCAGGTTGCGCACCACCGCGTAGCTCGCATTGCGCACGAGACCACCCTCCGAGCCCAGCTCGAAACCCGGCACACTGGTCGCCGCCGCAAAGGCCACGAAGGTGAGTGCCGCCGTGGCCCACACCAGCGGATTGCGCAGCAGGTAGCGGAACTCGAAGCCCGCAATGGCGGTGAACATGGTCAGCGCCCCGCGTGGACACGACGTGCGTCCGCCAGTGTGGCGAAATACACGTCCTCGAGGTCGGCATCGGCGGATACGAAGCCGTTGCCGGGGTCGTGGTCAGCGAGAATGTGCACGACAGTACGCCCTGCGCTCAGTCGACTGGACAGCAGCACATGTTCCTCGCGCACATCTGCCAGCTCGGCGCGCGACACGGTTTTCTGCCAGATACGCCCGCGTGTACCCTGCACCAGCTCCAGCGGCGCTCCCTCACGCTGCACACGTCCACCCACCATGACGGCCATGCGCGGACACAGGTCGGCGACATCGGCCACGATGTGTGTGGAGAGGATGACCACCACCTGCTCACCGATCTCGGCCAGCAGGTTGAGAAAGCGATTGCGCTCCTCGGGGTCCAGTCCCGCCGTGGGTTCGTCGACGATGATGAGCGACGGATTGCCGATGAGCGCCTGTGCAATACCGAAACGCTGACGCATGCCGCCCGAAAATCCGGCCAGCGCCTTCTTGCGCACATCCCACAGGTTCACCTGCTGCAGCAGCGTCTCCACCGTCACCTTGCGATCGGCTGGCGCGGTGATGCCCTTGAGCACCGCCATGTGATCGAGCATGTCATACGCCGATACGCGTGCATACACGCCGAAGTCCTGCGGCAGATATCCCAGCGTGCGACGCAGTCGCTCCGGTTCACGCAGTACATCGATGTCGCAAAATCGCACCTCACCGCTGCTCGGTGTCTGCAGCGTGGCGATGGTGCGCATCAGCGTGGACTTGCCCGCGCCATTCGGACCGAGCAGTCCGAACATGCCACACGGGATGGTGAGCGAGACGCCATCGAGGGCGCGCGTGCCATTCGGGTAACCATGCCTGACGTCGCGCAGCGTGAGCGTCGGTGACGACGTGGCGGATGGCATGGCGGACGACGTGGTCGATAGCATGGCGGGCTGTGTCATGGCCGGAACGTCGGGGCGCCTGGGACTTCGCAACAGCCCCCTTTCGCCGAACGGCAGATCGGGACGGTTGAATGGCGAGCGCGACCGGGGCTGGGCGGCGTATGATCCTTGCGTGATCATCGATGCGCTTCTGCCGGCCCTTGCCGCCGTGACCCAGGATCGGGGCTGGACACTCGACGAAAGAGTGTCGGCTACCGTGCGTCCGTTGGTCGGACTCGGCCTGGTCCTCGTCATCTACGGCGTGGTACGGCGCAATCCGTGGCCGCGCCCATTCCGGCTGCGCTTTGCCCTGATGCACATCGCCATCTCGGCGGTGCTCTCCGCCAGTTGGATCGTCATCTCGCGACTCATCGAGGCGCTGGTGCTGGGCTGGGGGCAGACGGTGCCCTACGAGCGTGAGTTTTTCCTGATTGGCAGCGTGGCGTACGTGATCGTGGCGGGCATTTCGTATGCCGTGGAGTCGACCGCGCGTGCGGCTCGCGCTGAGGCGGTGGCTGCCAGCACGCAGCTCGCGGCCCTGCGCTCGCAGTTGCATCCGCATTTTCTCTTCAATGCGCTGCATACCGTGGTGCAGCTCATTCCGGTGAACCCCACGCTGGCCATGGAAGCCGCGGAGTTGGTGGCGGAACTGCTGCGTGCTTCGCTGGAGGAACAGCGCGACGAAGTGCCATTGAGCGATGAGTGGCGTTTTGTGTCGCGCTATCTCGCCGTGGAGCGCATTCGCTTTGGCGATCGGCTGGTGGTGCACGAAACACTGCCGTCCGAACTGCTCCACACACCGATTCCGGCGTTTGCCCTGCAGACACTCGTGGAGAACGCCGTGCGTCATGGCGCGGCTCCTCGCGTAGCGCCCACGACCATCAGCATCTCAGCGCGTCACCGTGGTTCGGTGTTCGTGCTGACGGTGCGCAACGACGGCGATGAGGCAGCGAAGCCCGGGCACGCCGGCATCGGCACCGGTCTCACCCGACTGCGTGAGCGGCTCGCGGTGCTGTACGGCAACGCAGCCACCTTGACCGCCGGACCGGTGGAGGGAGGCTACGAAGCGGTGCTCACCATTCCGGAAGGTCGATGAAGGTCCGCACGTTCCTGGCAGACGACGAGCCCGTTGCACGGGCCGGTTTGCGTGCCATGCTTGGCGCGTTCGAGTGGGTCGATGTCGTCGGTGAAGCAGCTGATGGCGCGAGTGCGGTACAACAGATCGAGACATTGCGGCCGGAGCTGGTTTTTCTCGACGTGCAGATGCCGGCGCTGCTGGGCACCGATGTCTTGCGCCAGCTCACCTGGCGTCCGTACGTGATCTTCACGACAGCGTTCTCCGAGCATGCCGTGACCGCATTCGAGCTTGGGGCGGTGGACTACCTGCTCAAGCCGTTCGGCCCGTCACGCCTCACCGCCGCCATGCAGCGGGTACAATCCGCCATCGGTGAGCCGGCACCGGTGGATGCGGTGGAGCGCCTGAGTGGTGCACTGAGCGGTGGCCCTATCAATCGCCTCTTCGTGCGCATTGGCGGCGCACTGGTGCCGCTTCCCGTGGAGCGCGTGAGCCGGTTCGAGGCGGACGGCGACTATGTGATCGCGCATGTGGAGCAGGCCAGACACCTGCTGCGTCTTTCGCTGGCACGCCTCGAGGAGCGGCTCGACCGCGCGCGCTTCGTGCGGGTGCACCGTGCGCATCTCGTGAATCTCGAGTCGGTGCGCGCCTTCAAGCCCGATACGCGGGGCAATCTCGAGGCTGTGATGCTCGATGGTGCGCGGGTGCCGGTGAGCCGGTCGCGTGCGCAGGAGATTCGCAGCCTGGGGCGGTGAGCACATCGCGCGCCGGACACCCGGCCGGAAACGCATTCGTGCGGCGACGGCACGCTGCCATCACCGCACGAATGCTGATGCTCACGACGCGCCCGTTGCTACGGCGATACGCGAATGAGCAACTCCCCACCCGCGCCATTCACGTCATACCGAATGCGCACTTCTGTGTTCAGCGTCGCTCCCGGCGCAGCCTTCATCCAGAAGAAGTAGCCCGGCACGGGCCCGGTCGTGGGCCTGACACTGATCGCGCCCGGATTGGACGACGACACCGTCGGTTCCGGATTCACACCGCTCGTGACCACCGTGCCGGCCGTGTTGCGCACGATGATCTGGAACAGCACCGAGTCCCCACGCGCCACCGTGCGCACATTGCCGTTGGTGGACATGGTGGCCGAGCCGTAGTGGCCCGACGTGCCGGCCGCGTACACCAGCAGCGGCGTGGCATCCTGCACCACCTGTACACCGTTGCGCACGTACCGCGCGGTGATGGTGATGGTGCCCGCCGAGACACCGGTGGCGAGACCGGTGGTGGGATTGATCGTCGCGACGTTGTTGCTGGGGGTGCCGTTCGACGCACTGTACTCGATCACACCACCTGTTTCGGCCGGCATCACCGCGCCGTTCGCGTCATACAGCCGCGCCGTGTACTGCTGCGTGGCCGGTGCCGTGATCTCGGCGTTGGCCGGCTCGATCACGATGCGGGTGACGGCACTCGTGGGCGGCGGCGGTGGAGGGGGAGCCACGGCCGGCGACACGACCACGGTGAACGCCCCCGATGTGCAGGCACCGTTGAATGAGGTGCCATTGACCTGCAGGGCATAGCTCCCCGGCGGCGTGGCCGTCGTGGTGGTCACCTGCAGCGTGGTGGTGGCCTGCTGCAGGGGCGACTGACCGAATGTGAAGCTCATGCCCGTGGGAATTCCACCGCCCGCCGCCGGACCGACCGCCACACTGACCGCACCGGTGAAATCGGCCGCACGCGCCACGCTCAGCGTACCGCTCACCGTGTTGCCCGCCACCACCGTCAACCCGGACATACTGAACACGCAGGGCGGTTGAATGGGCGGCGGGGCGACCACCACCACCTTCATGCGCACCTGATGCTCCGTGAGCCCAAGTCCCGTGGGAGGCGTGGACTTGAGTCGGATCTGGTAGTCACCCGGCGTGACCGTGGCCGCCGCGCGCACAGTGAGCGTGGTGATGTCATCGACGGCGGGATTGGGCGCAAACGTGCCGCTGATGCCGGTCGGTGCGCTGTCCACAACCATGGTGATCGGTGCCGTGAGGCCTGTGGAACGGGCCAGGGCCACACGCACCGCGTCCTGCCCACCGACCACCACCCGGGCATCACGCTCGGGCGTGGGGAAGTAGAAGGGGAAGACCACCAGCACATTCAGTTTGGTCTCGATGGGCGCGATGCCCTGCGGCGTGGCGCGCAGGACATACTCGATGGGTACTCCACCCATCAGTTGCGAGTACAGCAGCCGCAACCCATCGGGATCGGACGCCGTGACGCGCACACGCCACGTGTCAGGCACACCGCTCACCGGCGTCAACGTGCTCGTCATGCCCGCAGACTGCGGTGTCATGGTCAGTGTCACCGGACCGCTGTAGTTGCCCTGTCGCGCCACAGTCACCAGCGCGTCGGCGCTCTGGCCGGCCAGCAGACTGAAGGACGAGGGCGTCGCATTGATGGTGATGCCGGCCAGCGTCGATGGCACGATCTGCACCTGGGGCGCGGCATTCGCGGTGAGCCCCTCTGCCGTGGCCACAATGGGAATGGACACACGCGGCGGGTCGGCCACGTACTGCACGGGGGCCGTGGGACTCACACTCACACGCATGGTCGACTGAAAGACACCGGCAGGCAATGTCTGCGGGTCGAAGTCCACCGTCACGCCGGCAGGCAACCCCGACGAGGGCGCCGACAACGTCACTGGCCCTGTGAAGCTCGTGCGCACCACCGTCACGGTGAACAGCGTGGTTGCTCCCTGCGCCAAACGCTGTTCATTCGGTGAAGCCGCCATCGTGAGTGCCGTGGCCTTGGGCGCCGCCATCTCGTCGGCGCAGTCTTCCTGGCAGGCCGTCAACGTGGCCAGCAGCAGCAGTCGCGAAAACTGCGAGAAGCGTTTCCTGAGGTTCATGCCCTTCTCCTGGGTTCGTGTCGCCGCCATGTGGAGGGGTAGGTGGCAGCGCTCACTCTTCTCGCAGGAAATCCGGACCAATCAGCTCACGGGCCTTTGCACTGGCTCATGGCCCGGGCCACATCCGCCCGTGTGGCGATGTCGGCCGCCGTCAGGGCCTGCATCGTGGCCAGCTCCGACCAGTGCCGCTCCGCCTTGGCATGCCAGGTCATGGCCTCCCCACACGACGCCCGTGCCAGATGCAACCGCGCCACGCCGGCATACACCAATGCCAGCACGCCCCGTGCCTTGGGCGCCCCTTCCTGGCGCGTCACCGCCGACTCGGCCAGTGGCACCGCCTTGTCGTAGGCCGACGACGACGCAGGCAGCGCATTCGTGGCCACCAGCGCGGCCCCCAGCCCCGCATACAGAAAGCCAAGATCATCAGCATGCCACGGATTCGCTGGCTCGGCACGCTTGAGGCGCTGCTTGCTCGCGATGGCCCGCGCATACATCGCCAGCGCCTCCGGCCACACCTGCGCATCAGCCAGCGCCTCGGCAAACACATCTTCCGTGAACGCCACGTCCTGCAGGTGCTCCATGCTCGAGGTGTCGGCATGCCACAACCGTTCGGCAATGACCAACGCCGAGCGATGCTGTGGCAACGCTTGCGTGGCCTGCCCATTGGCTCGCAGGTCTCGCGCCAGATTGTTGTACGACACGCTCAGGTTGCGTTGCAGCAACGTGTTCTGCGGGTCGTCGTTGGCCATGCCCTGCATCGCGCCGAGCACCTTGCGATCGATGGTGATGGCCGCTGCATAGTCACCGGCGTTCACCAGCGGCACTCGCAGGCGCGCGTACCCCGACAACAGTTCATTGCGTCGTACGGCATCATCGGGATGTTCGGCCACGATGGTCTCCAGCATGGCCACGCCGCGACGCACGGTACCGGCGCCCTTCGAATCGTTGAGCGTGATGGCCAGCGACCCCTGCACAAGCTGCAGCGTGGCGAGTCCTGCGCGCACATCAATGTCAGTGGGACGCTCACGCAGCAGCGTCTCGCGTATGGCCAGCGCCTCGCCATATGCCGCCATGGCGCCCTTGGTATCACCCACGTTGGACACGCCCGCACCACCACGCACATCGCCCAACTCCTGCAGCAGATTGGCCAGCAACTGCCGCCTGGCCGGTGAGGGATCGGCCGCCACCAGCGGTCGCTGCAGCGCCAGTGCGTGTTCGAGATACTGCACCGCCTCCGGCAACTCGCCCGTGATGTTCAGCATGGCTGCGAGGCCGCGGTAGCTCTCCACCAGCGCCTGTCGCGTGGCCGGATTGGTGGCCCGTGCGGCGCCCAACGACTCCAGCAGCTCCACGGCCTTGCGATAGCTGACGAGCGCCGCGTCGGTGTCACCCAGGTTCGCGCCGTAGGAGTTGCCCTGCACATCACCGATGCGCTGATAGGCGATGGCGAGGTCTCGCTGCAGCGCGGTGTCACCCTGTGCCTCGCGCGCGAGTCCATCCAATGCCAACAACCCGCGTTGCACCAGCATTGCCCGCGCCGGCGTGGCCCCGGGCAGCGTGCGAATGGCGTCGTGCACGTCGAACAGAAATCCGGTGGCCAGCGACCGCACTTCCGCAAATCGTCGTTCGGCGCGCGCGCGTTCGATATCGGCACGGTTCGCCTGCCACAAGCTGGCGGCCAGTCCACCCACCAGCGCCACAAACAACAGCGTGGCGACGGCAAGAATCGGCCGATGCCGACGCACGAACTTGGTCGCGCGATAACCAAACGAATCACCGTGTGCGCGCACCGCCAGCCCCTGCTGGTACCGCGCGATATCCTCGGAAAGCTGCGCCACCGATGCATATCGGCGCGCGACATCCTTGTGCATCGCCATCATCACGATGGTGTCGAGATCGCCCCGCAGTTGCGGCGCGTCTCGGTGGCCACTCGCCCGTGCCGCGTCGCTTGGCCGAGGCGGATCGGTGTCCCGCACGAGTTGCGCCAGGTCTTCCACGCGGCGTCCCGTGGAGGGGAACGGACGCTGCCCGGCAAGCAGCTCATAGAGCAACACGCCCAGCGAATACACATCGGTGGCTGTGGTGACGCGCTCGCCACGCAACTGTTCGGGACTCGCGTACTCCGGCGTGAGCGCCATCAGGGTGGACGACGCCGTGACTCCTTCGTCAACGCCCGGCGTGAGCAGCTTGGCAATGCCGAAGTCGAGCAACTTGGGCGTACCATCGGTCGTGACGAGGATATTGCCTGACTTGAGATCGCGGTGCACCACGAGATTGCGATGCGCATGATCCACCGCGCCGCAGATGGTGTGAAACAGCGTCAGGCGCTGGTCTATCGTGAGGCCATGCAACTCGGCGTATTCGCGCACCGAACATCCGGCCACATACTCCATGACGAAGTACGGCAGCCCGGTGTCGGTGGTGCCACCATCCAGCAGTCGCGCGATGTTGGGATGATCCAATCCCGCCAGGATCTGCCGCTCGTGCCGGAAGCGCGCGAGAATGACGTCGGTGTCCATGCCACGCTTGACCAGCTTGATGGCCACCTGGTGCCGGTACTCACCATCGTCTCGCGTGGCGAGATACACCGTGCCCATGCCGCCACGTCCGATTTCGCGCAGCAACCGGTACGGCCCCGTGCGCTGTACAGTGAGCACATCGGACGCGGGATCTGTCAGGCCATCGCTCATGAGCGATGCGGCCGGCGTTTCGAGAAACTCATCGGCGTCATCATGCGCGGTGAGCAGTGACAGCACAGCCTCGCGCAGCGCTTCCTCGTCGGGGGTGTGCGTGAAAACCCACTGCTCGCGCGTGTCGGCCGGTTGGGCGAGCGCGTCGAGGAACAGCGCCTTCTCGCGCTCCCATGAGGTGGACGTCATGCGGACTGGACTCAGCCCCGGGTGAGCTCACGGCGGAGCCACGCCTTGGCCACCGTCCATTCACGCTTGATCGTGGCCGGTGACAGTGACATCACCGTCGCGGTGTCTTCGATGGATAGCCCGGCAAAGAAGCGGAGCTCTACGACACGTGCCTGGCGCGGATCGAGATCTGCCAGACGTGCCAGTGCTTCGTCGAGCTCGAGCAGGTCCAGATCGCGCGCGCCCGACCACGACACCGCTTCATCGAGCGTGACATGCGTGAGCTGTCCGCCACGCTTGTCCGCGTTGCGTGCCTCGGCGTGGTTTACGAGGATGCGTCGCATCATCTGCGCAGCGATACCGAAAAACTGTGCCCGATTGCCCCAGTCCACCTGTCGCTGCGACGTGAGGCGCATATACGCCTCGTTGACCAACGCCGTGGGCTGCAGTGTGTGATCAGGGCGCTCGCGCCGCAGATACTGCTGGGCGAGCGCGCGCAGTTCGTCGTAGACGAGCGGCAGCGCGGCATCGAGATCAGCCTTGCCGGGATCGGCGTCCGCGGGACCGGGTGGCGGCGTATTGCCGGTGGACATGTGAGAGGATGGGAAGGGTCGCCAAATGTACAGCGCGGATCGCCGAAGGCTTATTCTGCCTGGCAGAAGCGCACATGTACATCGGTGCACGGATCGTGACCTGATCGCCGCCCGCAGCGGTCAAGTACGTCGCCTCTCCAAAAGGGGCATCCCAAGATCACCCGTCCTGCGCATGGAGTCTGATCGGCGCACCGGTGATGCTACGTGACAACTACGCGCAGGGCGCCGACCCGAGTTCGCCTGGACATCCGGCGCGCGCGACTCACGTCATCCGGGATCTCATTGTGTCTCAGAACGCACAGGAAACCATCGCCAGCTATGTCACCGACATGCGGGCGCTTGAAGAGCATATGCACAAGGCGTTTGCCGGCCAGATCACTGACGGCAAGGATGGAAAGTTCAACTCCGTCATCCGTGAGCTGAGCGGCCTGTCCGAGAAGCACATCGCGGCGCTCGACGAGATCGCCGACCGCCGCAAGCAGGGCGGCCAGGGCATCGCGGAAGCCATCAAGGGCGCTGCGTCGTCCGTGCTCGGCCTTGGTGCCGCCGCCATCGACCTCGTGCGCAGTGAGAAGCTGCCCAAGAACCTGCGAGACGATTACACCGCCGTGTCGCTGGCCACCGTGGGCTATCTCATGCTGCACACGACGGCCGAGGCATTGGGCGATGCGGAGGTCTCCGAGCTCGCCCTGTCGCACCTGCGCGACTATGCCAAGGCCGTCATGACGCTGTTCCATGCGGTACCGGAAGCCGTCGTCACCTTCCTCGGCGAGGAAGGCTTCGCGGTGGACAGCAAAGTCGCGAGCAAGGTCAACAAGACCGTCGACAAGGTCTGGTACTAAGGTCGGTATCGAAAATCGCAGAGGATGTCGCAGGGCGATGCGTTGAGGTGCTGTTACTGCACCGCGGCAGCGTCCTGCGACATCTGCTGTGATATCTGTAGTTCGAGCGCCTTGGGATTCGCGAAGTACAACGCGCCGTTTTGCTGCGCCGCCGGATCAGGCAGGATGTCCTGCGTGCCGGCCTCGACGCCGTCGAGGATGGCGTTGGCGACATCGAGCGCCGAAGTCTTCTCGAATGGAATTTCGCGCGCCATGTCGGTGTCGATTGGCCCGGGATAGGCGCCCAGCACGTCCACACCATGTGGGGCCAGCGAATGACGCCACCCCTGCGTGAGTGAGTGCACGGCTGCCTTGCTCGCGCTGTAGGTCGAGACGACCGGGAAACTGACGAGGCTCACCACCGACGCGACGTTCACCACTGTGCTGCGGCGCGTTGTCGCCTTGCCCGATTGTGCGCTTTCGATGAGTGCAGGAGCGAAGGCGCGTGTGATCGCGTGCGGTGCGATGGCATTCACCTCGAGCTCCTGACGCAGGTCGTCCACTGTACGCACATCGGTGATGGGACGAAACGCCGTGGCCACGATGCCGGCGTTGTTGAGCAGCAGCGTGATATCTGTAGCAAGCGATGCCGCCGCGCGTACCGCCTCGGCATCGGTCACATCGAGCTGCACGGGTACCACTTTGCCCTCTCCGTTGGCCACGATGTTTTCGAGCGAGCCGAGTGTGCGAGCGGCCGCATACACCTTGCTCGCGCCGCGGGCGAGAAGGGCCTGCGTGAGAGCCGCACCAAGACCGCGATTGGCACCGGTGACGAAGGCAACGCTACCAGCGATGGACTGCGACATGGGAGTTTCCTTACTTGAACGAATGGTCAAAAACTGAGCCGAAGAAACGCAGGGAAGGTCCCTGCGTGTTCGACTCGTCTACTTCGACTCGTCTACTTCGACTCGTCTACGACGACGCTTCGGTGGTTTGCGACCGCGTTGACTCAGCCCGGAATCGGCTCGACGTCAGCTCGCGATCTGCTTGAGCAACAGGTCCACACTCGACTGCAGTTGATCGGCCGGCACACCCGATCGCGCCAGAATGGGAATGCCGAAGTGCTGCGTCATGACCAGCGTGGTGACGGTAGCCGGCGCCACGCCGGGCGCGAGCATCCCGAGCGCCTCGGCCTCAGCAGCCAGCCGACCAATCCACGCCTCGATACGCCGGCTGTTCGCCTGACACTTGGCGTGCACGTCGACGTCCGTGTCGCCGAACTCTGTCATCGCCTGCACCATCAGGCAGGCACCTGGGGCGTCGGGTGAGGTAGCCGTGTCGATGGTCGCCCGCAGCATGTACCGCAGGTGCTCGAGCGGCGACGTGCTGTTGAGCGCCGCTGGTGGCATGTGCTGATCGCCGAATGCAGCGTATCGCTCGAGAGCCCGCAGGAACAGCGCGTGCTTGTCGCCAAATGCGCAGTACAGGCTCTGCCGTCCGAGCCCCGTGGCCGTTTCGAGGTCGGCGATGGACGTGTTGGCATACCCGCGCTCCCAGAAGGTGCGGGTCACCTGGTCGATCACCAGATCCTCGTCGAATTGCCGCGGGCGAGCCATGGAGTGAACATGGCAGTTATTGAACGATCTGTCAAGAATCCCATTTCAGCCTTGGCGACGCGGTCGCGCCGTGCGAGTGTGTGGCATGGATTCACTCACCGACGCCGTCATTCATGGGAAGTACCGCATCGGCCGCACGCTGGGCGAGGGCGGCATGGGCGCGGTGTACCTGGCCGAGCATATCGGCATTGGCCGACAGGTGGCGGTGAAGGTGGTGCGCCCGGAGCTGCTCGCTGACGCCACCGCCGCCGAACGCTTCACCCGCGAAGCACGCGCGGCCGGCGGGCTGCAGCACCGTCATGTCGTGAACGTGACCGACTTCGGTGTGGACACCGTGGGCGGGCACGACGTGGCGTATCTCGTCATGGAAGCGCTGCACGGCGAGACACTCGAAGACGTGCTGGCCGCGCAGGGTCCGCTGCGGTTGCCGCAGGTGGTGGATATCGTCGCCCAGGTGGCGTCGGCTTTGACCGCGGCACATGCGCGTGGCGTGGTGCACCGCGACCTCAAGCCGGCCAACATCTTCCTCACGCCCGATGCGCGTGGTGGCTTTCACGTCACGCTGCTCGACTTCGGTATCGCCAAGCTGCGCGACGACACCTTTGCGCGACAGGCTCCGTCGCCGAGCAATACGCGCACGGAGAGCGGCGTGCCGTCCAATCCGATGGCCACGCAGGTGGGTGAGTCGATCGGCACGCCGGCCTACATGTCACCCGAGCAGTGTGTCGGTGAGGCGGTGGACGCGCGCAGTGATCTCTACAGCCTCGGCGTGGTGGTCTACCAGATGGTGTCGGGTACACTGCCGTTTCGCGGTGACACGATGGCGCTGCTGCATCAGCACTTTGTGGCCGACGTGCCGGCATTGCCGGAATCGGCGCACGTGCCCGCGTCGGTGGAGGCGGTATTGCGGCGCGCACTCAGCAAGGATCCGGAAGCCCGGTTCCAGTCTGCCGCATCGTTTGCCGCGGCACTGCGCGCGAATGCGATGGGTTTTGGCGACAGCATGCGGCGTGCGCTGGCCATCTTTGCCGAACGCATGCCGGAGCTGAGTACGCTCGGGCTGTGCTTTGCGATGCCCGGCGTGGCGGCGGGCCTGATCGGGTTGTCGCTCGCCTGGCTGCCGTTTCCGCTCAACATCATGCCGTGGATTCTGCTGTTCAATGTGGCGCTGCTCATGAGCACCCCACTGGCCATGGCCAGCATTGCCACGGTGTTCGGCGATATCCGGGAACGCCCGTTTCACACTATCACCTGGCGCGAAGCCGCAGCGCGTGTGTCCGGGGCCAGTGCCTCGGGCCGTGCGCCCTCCCTGTACGGGCCCTGGCTGCGCACAGCGTTTGGCACGTATCTGCGCACCAGCAAGGAGGCGGGCGGCGGCGGTATCCGTACCATGCTGCACTTTGTCGACCGCTACCGGCACGGCGGCACGCGCAGCACACCGGAGCGTCTCGCGCACATGGCCACGGCGATGCCGGGGCGCGCGTTTGGCACCATGGTGGTGGCGCAATTCACCGCGTTGATCCTGCTGCCTTCGCTGGCCGTGTTCACGGCACTCGGCGCAGCGCAGGCCATGGGCATCACCGGCGGTGTACGCAGTGTGCTCGTGGCAGTAGCCGGCGGTGTGGCATTTGCCGCCGCGCTGTTCCTGCAGGTGTTCATCGCGCTGGTGGATGTGATGCTGTACGACCTCGCACACGACATGACCGGCGCGTAGAAGCGTCGGCGATGCATTGCATCTGCATTGCAGGTGCAATACACGCGCATCGAAGCGTGCGGGACGCGCCCTATATTTCGACTCCTTTCCCCACTCCCTTCCCGCAGGCCCCATGAAGACGTTCGCCTCCTTCGTTGTCAGTGGACTGCTGACGGCACTGCCGTTGGCCACCACCGCATTGCACGCTCAGCAGCCGGCCGGCGCGCCACCCGCTCCTCCGATGGTGCTCACCGTGCAGGGCTTTGCCGATGGCGCCGACATCCCGATCAAGTTCAGTCAGGCCGCACCGGGCGTGGCGCCTGGTGAAGGACTCTCGCCGGCCATCAACTGGATCAACGTGCCGGCCGGCACGCAGTCGTTCGTGCTCAACATGCGTGACCTCGATGTCGCGCGAAATCGCACCACCGACGACCAGGCGCATTGGGTGGTGTGGAATATCCCCGCGAATGCGAAGGGGATCGCCGAGGGGCAGCCCAAGGGCGCACAGTTGCCCGACGGCAGCTTCCAGCACAGCGCCACTGGACTGATGTATCGCGGCCCGGGTGCCGCAGCGACGGGCCCCAAGCACCACTATGTGTTCGAGGTCTATGCGCTCGACATCAAGCTCGATGTGGCGCCCGGTGCTGATGCCTTCGAGTCACGCAACAAGGTCTTCCAGGCCATGCAAGGCCACGTGCTCGGCAAGGCCGTGTACAGCGGGCTTTTTCGGCGACCGGCGCAGTAGCACTCAGCTGCGCCGACGTTCACGCTTACCGCGTGCGACTTCGGTGGCCAGTGCGTCCATGCGCGGCAGCCAGGTCGAGCGAAATTGTGCCAGCCAGGTATCCACTTCCTGCAGTGGCCCGCTTTCCATGATGTAGATGCGACGGGTCCCCTCATGGCGCACCGACGCAAAGCCGCCGTCTCGCAACACCTTGAGATGCTGCGAGACGGCGGACTGCGAAATGCCGAATTCCTGCTGAATGATTTCGACGACATCACCGGACGTGCATTCACGTTCGCGCAAAAGCTCGAGAATACGGCGGCGAATCGGATCGCCGAGAATATCGAAAGCGTGGCTCACGCGAATGCAGTATGACGGAGGCGTGTTTCGATGGTCACTCGGGTTCTGGCTGCCCAGTGTAGAACGCAAACGTATGTGCCGCAGCCTTGAGCGCGGCCTGTTTTTCGGTGCCGGCAGCGATCGACGCCGCCCCCCAACCATCGCTGCATTGCTTCACGAACGCCTGTCCTTCGGGAGACAGCGTCCACGCTTCGGCAGCCTTGCCATCGTTGTCGGCACCCGTGTCGACATGTCGCTCAAGACCCGTCAATCCAAGATCCCAACCCACACCAACCGCGCCTGGCCCATACCGCGTCCAGAACGCTTCCCCTTCATCGGTTACAGGAGCGATGTGTTCGAGTTCCAGTCGCGTGCTCTCTTCATTGACCACGTGCAGCGTGACCCGCACCCAGGTGATCTGGGCGCCATACTCCCAGGTCACGCTGAGCGACGTAGGCGCATCACACGTTTCAATGAGTCCACCTGCGTTGCCCTGAAACTGATAGCGCCCGCCCACACGCAGTTCACCGCTGATGGGCAGGAACCAGCGCGGGATGCGTTCACCATTGGTGAGGGCATCCCACAGGTCGTCGCGGGTGGTGGTGTATGCGCGCACCGCCACGACGGCGCGGGCGCGCTGTCCGCGGTACTCCAAGTGACGTACTTCGCGCACCGTAGCGCCGAGATGTTGGCTGGGATCGGTGAACATGAGCCGGTGAATGGAAGGAACGGGTCGTGCATCGCGTTCACGCTAATATTAGAGTTATCTAATATTAGTCAACTCTTAATTTCGCAGCTTGAGTGCGGGAGATTGGCGTGGATGCACAGATCGTCACATTTCCCGAGACTACCGCAGACCGAGCGCGTCACCTGCCGCGCAGGTCAACCACCACGAAGGAGCGCCGGGCATGAAGAGGCTCTTTGGTGTCATCGGATCCACGCTTGGCAGCTCCTTCGGCTGGTGGCTGGGGAGTGGCGTGGGCGTCATGACCAGCTTCATGCTGAGCATGCTTGGCCTGGGAGCGGGCCTGTGGCTGGGCGTTCGGATCGCGCGGCACTATGAAGGATGAGCAGCCTTGCCGCGAGGGCAACGCCTGAGCTCGTCGATGGAATTCGGAGGCAGAATCGTGACACCTCTGGCCGTCCAAGCCACTGGCCCAAGCGCCAAGCCACGGGCGCACCTCGTCACGCGCCACGCGCGCCTCGTCATCTTGCCGTTCCGCCATCCGGTGGCAGGCGACCCGGGGTGTAATGGCGCGCACATTTCCCGGGTGCTAAGCTGGTGGCTTCACGGCGCGAGGCTCGCTGCCGGATCGCGGGATGATTCCCATCTCGCTGAGTGCTACTTATGAAAGTGGACAGGAGAACGGTGCATGGCGATTCGCTACATGGATCTCGGCGGCGGCAAGCGCGTCAATGAGATCGTGATGGTCGGGACTCATGATGCGGGCATCATGGGCCAGGAGATGAAGGACAACGTCCAGACGCAGACCCTCAACATCGGTCAGCAGGCCATCGCCGGCGTACGCTTCTTCGATATCCGTGTCGCCGCGACGACCATCAATGTGGATGGTGTGAAGCACATCCAGATGAAGACGTTCCATGCCGACGGCATGTTCGTGAAGAACGAGACCAAGAAGCGCATGGTGAACCCCACCGGTTTGCCCGGTCAGGCCCGCATGGAGACGGTCACCCGCAGCAAGCTCAAGATGGGTGACTGGGGTCTCTCGCTGCACACGGTGCTCTCGCAGGCATTGGCGTTCGTGCAGTCACCGGCCGGCAACACCGAATTCCTGCTCCTCAAGTTCGACAAGTGCACCAACTGGACGCTGATCGCCGAAGCGTGCATCGAAATTCTGGGCGCCAACCTCTATCAGGGCGGCGGCAACATCAACCGCAAGACGCTGAACGAGCTGGCCGGCAAGGTGGTGGTGCTGTTCTCGGACAAGGGCTACAAGGAACACAAGGCGCTGCATGGCGTCGCGCATCCCGGCATTCTCAAGTTCGCCAATCTGGCAAAGGCGGATGAGAAGACCAAGGCGAGGCCCGCCTACCAGACCAGCTACGATGGTCTGCAGTACTACGGCAATTTCGGCGATACGGCGATGAAGACGTCGACCGAAAAGAAGATCAAGACGAACACGAAGAAGCAGATCACGAACATGACGGACGCGCGTCTGGTGCCGCCCGACGCCGTCCGCATGATGTATTGGACGACGACGGGCCTCATGCAGAGCATCAAGGAACGCGACGATGAAATGTGGCGTCCGCCCAATCTCAAGGGCTTCCTCGAGGCATGGAACTCCGGCATGGGTGCCAGCGTCAGCGCGCACGCGCCGCCGATCAACCCCAACGTGCCGAACATCGCGAATGCGCAGACGATCAAGATCTACATGCCCAACATCGTGATGGTCGACTTTGCTCACATCAGCAAGTCCACGCTGATCTATGAGCTCAACAAGGTGGCCGCCGGTCAGCTCAGCTCCGATCAGACGCTGATGGCCTTCATCGTGAAGAACGGCTGATCCATCATTGAACGGGCAACTGCAGATGCAGTTGCCCGTTCACGCATCAGCTCCACACGCGCTCGAGCAACCCGCTCACGGCGGCGCGTACCACGCGGACATGTGTGAACAGCGCCACATGTCCGCCGCCCTGCAAGGGCACCAGATCCGCACTCGGCGCTTCCTGCGCGACGCGCTCGCCCTGCGCCAATGGCACCACCGGATCGTCCGTACCGTGCAACACGAGCACGGGCATCGTGAGATCATCCACCGGTATCGCACCGACTCGCGCGCACTGCTCCATGTCGTTGATGGTGCCGGCCATGCGTCGGTCCACCTGCGTGAGCGACCCCACCAGCAGTTCGCGCAGCAGTGGCCCGGCCACCGGGTCGGCCAGCGTGGCCCGTCGCAGGGCCGGATCGGTGATGGACCGGCGCGCCGCTGAGTCGGGATTGAGTTGCACCCGCCACCGCATCGGCGCCAGGAGCCAAGGATAGCGCGCGAGGCGCTGCATCTGCGGCAGTCGTTCCCGCATGCGTGGTGGTGGCTCCAGCGTGTCGGTGCACGCCGAGACCAGTACCAGACCCGCACAGCGGTCCGGATAGCGTTGCGCAAAATGCAGCGCACCGGGTCCGCCGGCCGATACCGCCATCACCAATGCGCGCTCCACGCCCAAGGCATCCAGCAGCGCCGCGTGCCGGTCGGCCTGCTGCACGGGTGACTCCCCGCCCACCAGCGGCGTGCCGAAGTATCCAGGCCGCGACGGCGCGATCACGCGGTGAAATCGCCAGTCAGGGAGCGCGGCCTGTGCCAGCAACAGCCCCTGATCATGACCGCCCATGCCGCCATGCAGCGCGAGTACCGGCGGCAACACTGGCGCATGCTGGGCGACCAGCGAGGCGTCGACCACCTGGGACTCGATGGGCCCTGCGGCGGTGGGGATCAGTCGGGGGTCAGGGCGTGGCATGCCCAACAATACCTGAGCCGACACCGGAATCGCACACGGGACCCCACGCGTCCATGCAAACCTTCTTGCGGATGGTTCTGTCAGATGGGTAGTTCGACTTCATATGTAGATCATCTACCTATAGTCCCCCGACCCATGGCCACCACCAAGACGCCACGGCAGGAGCTACCCAACGGCACGCTGGAGATGCTCATCCTCAAGACCATCTCGCTGGGTGCCATGCATGGCTACGGCATCGCGCAGCACATCCAGCGCGTGACCGATGGCGTGCTGTCGGCCGAACAGGGGTCGTTGTACCCCGCGCTGGAGCGGCTGCTGAACAAGGGGCACGCCACCGCCAAATGGGCGCAGACGCCCACGGGGAGACAGGCGCGCTTCTACGCCATCACGGCGAGTGGTCGCAAGCAGCTCGCCGCACGCGTGGCCGACTACGAACAGGTGTCGCTCGCCATTGGCCGACTGCTGGAGGCCTGACCATGTCATTCCTTCACGGTCTGCGTCATCGCCTACACGTGCTGTTCAATCGGTCGGCGTACGACGACGAGCTGGCAAGAGAACGGGATTTTCACCTCTCCCTCGAGGAAATGCATCAGCGCGCCGATGGGCAGGCGCCACCAGCAGCACGATCCGCCGCACGCCGGCGCTTTGGCAATCACACCACCCATGCCGCCGCGCAGCGACAGCTCGCGCCACTCCATGCCCTGAGTCAGATCACGCAGGACGTGCAGTTCACGCTGAGGCAACTGCGTCGTGCGCCCATGCTGGTGGTTGGAGTGATTGGCACGTTTGCGATTGGTATTGGCGTCACCACGGCGGTCTTCGACCTGCTCGATCGCACCATGCTGCGGCCACCGGCGCTGCTCACGCATGCGAACGAGATGCATCGCGTGGTCTTCACGGGCGGCGACTATTCGCAGCCCTATCCCGGCACCGATTATCGCACGTTTGTCGACCTGGAGCGCGGCACCACGAGCTTTGCGCAAATGGCGACGTACTGGACGAGCAGCGGTATGGCCATCGGATCGGGGAGCAACACGGAAGAACAGCCCGTGGCGGCATTCAGCGCATCGTTCTGGTCGATGTTTGCCGCACGTCCGGTGCTTGGTCGCTTCTTTCGCGCCGAGGAGGATCAGCCACCCATCGGCGAGCGGGTGGCGGTGCTGTCGCATGACTTCTGGCAGTCGCGTTTTGGCGGTCGCACTGACGTGATCGGCACCATGCTGCAGGTGGGGACCACGAGCTACCAGGTGATCGGCGTGGCACCACCGGCATTTCGCGCGCTGTCGCGTGGCGCCGCACCGGCCGTCTTCGTGCCACTCAGTACGGTGGGTTCCACCGTCATGGGTCCTGACAATCCAACGCGGTGGGCCCGCAGCTACGGCGGCGGATGGCTCACCATTGTCGCACGCCGCAAGACGGGTGTGACGACCGAACAGGCCACCTCCGATCTCACGCAGGCGTATCTCAGGAGCCGCGCGCAGGCGATGGTGGAGATGTCGCGCACCCCGTCGGCCAATGAAGTGCCGGCGCGTGCCATCGCCGCACATATGCTCCCCGAGCGCGGCCCACAGCGCTCACGCAACGGCAACATCGTGGTATGGCTGGCAGGAGTGGGTGTGGTCATCCTGCTCATCGCCTGTGCCAACGTGGCCCATCTGCTGGTGGTGCACGCCGACCGGCGTGTGCACGAGTTTGCGGTGCGGAGTGCGCTGGGCGTGTCGCGTTGGCGTCTTGTACAACAGCTGCTCACCGAAAGTCTCGTGCTCTCGCTGGCCGGTGGTGTGGTGGGCGCCGTGATGGCCGCATGGTCCGGCAATGTGCTGCGCAAACTCGTGCTGGGTCTCTCGCCCGACCACGTCGGTCTGGTGGACTGGCGTGTGATGATGGCTGCCGGTGCGATCGCGCTGGCGGCCGGCTTGCTGGCGGGATGTTATCCGGCATGGACCGCGCTCACACGCCCCGTGGCGACGGGTCTCAAGGCCGGTGCGCGGGCAGGCAGTCGCGAATCGCTGCTCACGCGGAGTCTGCTGTTGGGCTTGCAGGCCGCGCTGTCGGTGATGCTGCTCGTGGGGGCCCTGCTGTTCGTGCACAGCATGCGGCGCGTGCAGGCGCTGCCACTGGGATACGATGTGGCACAGCTGCTCTACCTGCGCCCTCAGGAACGCGCAGTGTCCCTCTCGCCCGACGAGCGCGAGGCCTTGCTCACGCGTCTCGCCGATGCCGCCCGCGCCATGCCCGGTGTCACCCATGTCTCGCGCATGACCAGTGTGCCGTTCTGGAATGCGCGCTCCCCGCAGGTGTTTCGCAGCAGCGGAGATTCGCTGCCGCGTGACTGGCGCGTGGTGCAACAGGCGGCGAGTCCCGAGTACTTCGCCGCCATGGGCACGGCACTGCTGCGTGGTCGTGGCATTGTCGACAGTGATCAGGCGACCAGTGAGCCTGTGATGGTCGTGAGCGATTCGTTGGCCGCGCGGTTGTGGCCCGGTCGCGACCCCATTGGCGAATGCCTGCGCGCCGGTGCGGCCGACGCGCCGTGCGCGCGCGTGGTGGGTGTGGCCGTAGCGATCCGGCGTGATGGTTTGCTCGAAGACGCGGGCAACCAGTATTACATCCCGGCCACTCAGTCGCGGCGCGGTGATGGTGGCATCGTGGTGCGACTGGCCGGTGACGCCGCGGCCGACGCCGAACGCGTGCGGCGCACGCTGCAACCGCTGCTTCCGGCCGACAGCTATGTCACGCCCTTGCCGCTCACCAACGTGGTCGATCCCCTGCTGCGCTCATGGCGTGTGGGGGCCTGGCTGTTCACGGCGCTGGGTGCGTTGGCGCTGGTGCTCGCCTGCGGCGGACTGTCGGCCATCATCGCGTACGACGTCACGCGGCGTGCGCACGAACTGGCGGTGCGTCTCGCCTTGGGCGCACGCGATCAGGCCATCGTACGGCTGGTGTTTGTGGACACCATGCGCATCAGTGTACTGGGCGTAGGTATCGGCGTGGTACTCACGGTGCTGCTGGCTCCGCACCTGCAGTCGCAACTCTTCGAGACACCCGCACGCGATGCACGCGCCATCGGCATTGCCGCAATCACACTGCTCGCCGCGGCGGCGTTGGCCGCGTGGCTGCCCGCCATGCGGGCGGCACGCATTCCCCCCGCACGCGCCCTGCGGGAGGGCTGATCATGAATGTCAACATGAACCTCGACGCGAACACCACCCTGTCCGACGTTATCGTACAACTCGATGGCATCGGCAAAGTGTTTGCCACGGACGAAATCGACACACATGCTCTGCACGATGTCTCGCTCACGGTGCAGCGCGGCGAGTGGGTGTGCATCGAAGGGCCAAGCGGCAGCGGCAAGAGCACACTGCTCAGCATACTCGGCCTGCTCGATGCCCCGAGCAGCGGACAGTATCTGCTCGCCGGTACACCGGTGGATGCCCTGGGCGTGGATGCCCGGGCCGATGTGCGGCTTCGGCAGATCGGTTTCATCTTCCAGCAGTTCAACCTGATCGCCGATCTCACAGTGGGCGAAAACGTTGCGCTGCCACTCACGTATCGAGGCATGGCTCCAGCCGAGCGCGACGTGCGGGTGGCGGATGCCCTCGAGCGGGTGGGACTGGCGCATCGCGCGGCGCACTATCCCTCGCAACTGTCCGGTGGACAGCAGCAGCGTGCTGCCGTGGCGCGCGCCGTGGCCGGCGACCCCGTGTTGTTGCTCGCCGACGAACCCACGGGCAATCTCGACAGCGCCAGCGGCGACGCGGTGATGGCGTTGCTCTCGGAGTTGCACGCCGATGGCGCCACGCTGGTAATGGTCACGCACGACGCGCGGTATGCGAACCGCGCTCATCGTACGGTTGCACTGTTCGACGGCAAAATCGACGAGCCGGCCCATACGGCTTGACCGTTTCGCGGGCCGCAGGAAGGCACTGCACGATTGCATCGGCCTGCAACGCACGACGCCCCCGGCGATGTGCTGCCGAGGGCGTCGTGATGCTGTCCCGACGGATCTGGCGTCGGAGCAGCGACCTTACATCACTTCAACAGCAACGTGATCGCCGGTCTTGAGCTTCAATACCTGCGTGCTCAGTCCCACGTCACCGGCGGGGCGCATCAGCACGCGCACCCCCTCGCTGTTGCGCAGCATCGTGGCCGGCAAACGTAGCGTGGTCATGCCACTCGCGCTCGCCTCACCGATCTTCACCGAGTAGGTGCCCTGTTCGGCGTACACCGCCATCGCCTTGTTGCGACGATTGTCGATGGTCACCGTGGCGGCCGCACGCTCCTCCGACGTGAGCGGCACCGCGATGCTGTCGGTCCACGTCACGCCACCCGCGGGCGGGATGAGCAGGCCAAGCTGACGCGTGCTGGAAGCTGGCAACTCACGCGCCACCAGATCCGGTCCCGCGCCCTGCGTGCGGGCATAGAAGCGCAGCGTGTTCTGGCCACGGGCCGCAGACACCGGGATATCCAGCGACGTCACCGCACCTGCAGCCACCACGCCGAGCTTCCGGTCCATGCCGTTCGTCTGCATGAATACGGTTACGGGCGCGTTCCGGTCGTTCTGCACGGTGAGCATGTTCTTCACTTCACCGACGACGCGCGCCGTGGGGAGGCGTGTCGGGGGCTGCTGCTGCGCGCCAAGGTTGGCGGCGCCCAGGGTCAACGTGGCGAGCCCGATGGCCAGCCGAATCGTATGTGTCATCGTCAGGTCCTCACCTGAGAGTCAGTACAAAAACACCGGCAGATGCCGCATCGCGGGCTGCGCCTTCGCAGCGCCTGCCGGAATGTCGAGGAACCGTCCACCCCGATCTGTCGGGGAATTGCGGCATGGTGCGGGAGATTCCCTGAGGCTCACCGAGCCTGCTCGAACCGCACGGCGTTCACCGCCATGGTAGCGCCCGCTGCACGCAGACGGCCCTTCTTTTATTACCCCGGACACCCTCGGAAGGTTGTTCAGGCTCCCGATGACGGGCAGGACGGGCTAAGCTGAGGATATGACGAGCCCAGACTCCATCCCAAAGCTTTACCAGTTGGTCGGCCCCGATGGCACACGCTACAGCAGCCCCGACAAGGGCACTTTGGGCGGCTATCGCAAGGAACGCCGCTATGGCCGACTCGACTGCAAAGCCGCCCGGCGGGCTCTGGCCAACGGCCGCGGCTACGAGCAGCAGCGGGTGTTCTTCGCCGACGAGGCAACCGCCATTGCCGCGGGATACCGCCCCTGCGCGGTGTGCATGCCTGAGGAATACAAGGCGTGGAAGGCCAAGGGATGATCATCGCCCAGGTGTACATCCACGTGCTCCCCGAGCATGTCGACGCCTTTCTGGCGGCTACGCTCGACAATGCCCGCAACAGCGTGCAGGAGCCCGGTGTCATTCGTTTTGACGTGGTGCGCCAGGCCGACGATCCCACCCGGTTCTCACTGATCGAGATTTACCGGGACGCGCAGGCACCGATCGCGCACAAAGAGACGGCACATTACGCACGCTGGCGCGATACAGTCGCGCCAATGATGGCTTCTCCACGCACCAGTGTGCGCTACGAGGCCGTATTTCCCGCGCAGGCATCGTGGGAAATGCCCGGTGGATCCACGGCGGCCTTGGCGGACTGAACGACCCGAAACCCGTATCGCGCGTCCCGGAACCCGGCTGTTCACCCCGGCACCCCAAACCCGCGACCCAAATCCGCGGGACCCATGTCGAAATCCCGGCATCAGCTCCGACTAGGGGCTGAAGCGCCAATCCCGGCGCCCCACCCCTTCAGGAGTTCGATATGCGCTACATGCTGATGATGCACGCCCCCCGCGGAACCGGTGACTGGGCGGTAATGAGCTGGGCCCCGGAAGACCTCAAGGCCCACATCGGCCATATGAAGCAGTTGGCCGGTAAACTGCAGGCATCGGGTGAACTGGTGACCGCTGAAGGACTGGCCATGCCCACCGAAGCGCGCGTTGTGCGCGCTGGCGGTGCCGGTGAGCCCATCGTCACCGATGGCCCGTATGCCGAAGCCAAGGAGTTCCTCGCCGGCTTCTGGATCGTTGACGTGGAATCCACCGAACGCGCCTATGCCATCGGCGCTGAAGCCTCCGCCGCACCGGGCAAGGGTGGTGTGCCGATGAACATGGCCATCGAGGTACGCCAGGTGATGAGCGCGCCGCCGATCGACGGCTGACGCGCCACCTCTCCACCATCGATGCACCGATGACCTCCATCGAGCACCTGCTGCGGGAACTGGCGCCGCAGGTGCTCGGCGTGCTCACACGACGCCACGGCGATTTTGCCGCCGCCGAAGACGCAGTGCAGGAAGCGCTGATTGCCGCGGCGGAGCAGTGGGTCACGAATGGCATCCCGGCCAATCCGTCAGGCTGGTTGTATCATGTCGCGACACGACGGTACACCGATCACCTGCGCAGCGAATTCGCGCGGCAGCAACGTGAGCAGGATACGGCGGTGGTGTGGGCAGAGAATGCGTTTGTGCCACCACCGGATGTCGATGTCACGCCGGATCGTGATGACACACTCACCTTGATGTTCATGTGCTGTCATCCGGCGCTCACCACGGCGTCGGCGGCAGCACTCACGTTGCGCGCCGTGGGTGGTCTCACCACGAACGAAATTGCCAGCGCGTATCTCGTGCCGTCCGCCACGATGGGACAGCGCATCAGCCGCGCCAAGCAGGCCATCAAACAGGCGGGTGCCACCTTCGCGATGCCCGCTCCGGGCGAACGCACCCGTGCGCTCGAAAGTGTGATGCAGGTGCTGTACCTGTTATTCAGCGAAGGACACACCGCATCGTCGGGTGACGCCCTCGTGCGCACGGATCTTTCAGCGGAGGCCATTCGCCTCGCCCGACTGCTGCGCGATGTGGCTCCCGATCACCCCGAAGTCACTGGATTGCTCGCGCTGATGTTGCTGACGGAAGCGCGACGCGAGGCACGCACAGGTGCTCAGGGTGAACTCATCCCGCTCGACGAACAGGATCGCACGCGCTGGAACCGTGCCTCCATCGATGAAGGCACCGCCTTGGTGGAGCAGGCGTTTGCCAAGGGCACGGCAGGCGCCTACACCATTCAGGCCGCCATCGCCGCACTGCACGATGAGGCACCAAACACGGTGAATACCGACTGGCCGCAGATTCTGGCGCTGTATTCGGTACTGGAGGGCATCTCAGGCAACCCAATGGTGTCGCTCAATCGCGCGATCGCGGTGGCCATGGTGCACGGGCCGGCGTCGGCACTGTCAGTGCTGGACACACTCGCACAGGATGTGCGACTCACTGACCATCACCGGCTGCACGCCGTGCGTGCGCATTTTCATGACATGGCAGGCGATCACGAACAGGCCGCGCGTCACTATCGTCTTGCCGCCGAGCGCACAGCGAGCCTTCCCGAGCAACACTATCTGATCGGGAAGGCTCAACGGGCGAATGCCATGCGAAACGACGCGCTTATTTCGCCGCCGGAATGAACGGCGAATAGCCCACACCATCCGAGCCCGCGCCCACGGTGAGCGACTTGAGCACTTCACCGCGCGCGATGTCCACGACCACCACCTTGGCTACGGCCTTGAGGGTGACGTAGGCGTACTTGCCATCACGCGAGATGGTCACGCCCTGCGGCGAGGCAGGTCGCACGCTCGCATCGGCACCAGCGGATGGAGCCTGTGCGGGAATGTCGATGGTCTTCCGAATGGTGTGCGTGGCCACATCGGCGATGTGAATCTTCTCGCTGCCCGGATCGGAGATGATGGCCGTGCGATTGTCTGGCGTGATGCCAATGCGATAGGCCATGCCAAAGCCTTCCATGCGATGCGTCACGGCGCCTGTCGCGGCATCGAGTGCGTACACGAGATGGGACTCGTTGCCACCCACCCACACTTCCTTGCCGTCCGGCGTGACGGACAGCCCTTCGATACGCGCACCCACCGGCCACGTGCCGGTCACCTTGCGCGTCTTCACGTCGATGGCGCTCACGCTCATCGCGGCGATGTTGGTGGTGTAGGCATGACCCCCATTCGCCGTGAGACTCACCATGTGCGTGGTGGCTTGCCCCGTGCTCATGGACGAGTCGATGGCCTGCGTCTCGAGGTTCATGAGCAGCACCCGCTGCGCACGTTCACCCGTGATGAGCAGGTGCTTGCCGTCGGGCAGATACGCGAGTCCGTGCGGACGCTGATTGCCAGCCCCGAGTTCGATGTAGCGCGGCTCACCGGCGGGCTTGGTGAGGTCGAAGATGGCGAGCGAACTGCCCACCGAATTTCGGTTGCCGTAAATGGCCACCACCGCCTGCTTGCCGTCGGGGGAGATGGCCACTTCGTGCGGACCTTCGCGCACGGGGATCGTGGCGAGATTCTTCGCACTCGCGACATCCACGATGGTCACCGAGTGGGCATCCATGTTGGACGCGACAATGGTGCCCTTGGGCTGGGCAGAGAGCGGTGAGGCCGTGGCGGAGAGGAGAACGGCAGCGGACAACGCGGCGGCCGGTGCAGCGAATCGGGGGGCCATGGGCGGGAAAGTGAGGCGGAGGGTGAGCACCGGGAGGGGGGCGCTCGTCCCTCAATGATCCGCTCCGACCCGTGAGCAGCAAGCTCGGCGTGACAAGTCGCGTCGAACGCGCGACTTTACGCATGCCAGCACCCCGAGGGGCACGACCCGTGCCTGCGAGGTGAGCCGTGCCCTCCGGCAGTTTCGTTCTGGCGCCGTCGAATCCTCCCCAGCTCTCGATGATCCGCTCCATTGCCACTCGCGCCGCCGCCCTGCTGGGCCTGGGCGCCACCATCGCGCTCGCCCCAGCGGCCGAAGCGCAGCACACCTTTGCCGACCCGGGCGCCACCTTCGACCCGGCGGTGCCCACCCCCCAGTCACTCCTGGGCTACGAGCTCGGTGCCCGTTTCACCACGCACCGCCAGATGATGCGCTACATCGAGCGCATCGCGGCCACCAGCAAGCGCGTGAAGGTGGACACCATCGGCCGCTCCTTCGAAGGGCGCGAGATGTTGCTCATCACGATCTCCAGCGAGGCGAATCTCGCGCGCATCCCCGAGATCAAGCGTGACGCGCAACGCATCGCCGATCCGCGCGGTGCAGGCGCAGGCGAGATCGACGCGGCCATCAAGCGACTGCCGAGCATCGTGTGGCTGGCGCATTCGGTGCATGGCGGTGAGGCGTCGGGTGTGGAAGCGGGTCTGGGTCTGCTGTACCAGCTCGCGGCCGGCACCGATGCCAACACGCGCACGGCGCTGGACAGCACGGTGGTGCTGATCGATCCGAACCAGAACCCCGACGGCCGCGAGCGTCACACGCACGACATCGAGCGCATGTGGAGCCCGATGGGATTGGCCAGCGATGCCGGTGCGATGAACAACGCCGGTTCATGGCCCGGTCCGCGCACGTCGCACTACTACTTCGATCTCAATCGCGACTGGTACGCGCAGTCGCACCCGGAGTCACGCGGCCGTGTGCGTGAGTTCCTCAAGTGGATGCCGCATGTCGCGGTCGACCTCCACGAACAGGGCTCGAGTTCGTCGTTTTTCTTCGCGCCGCCGCGTGAGCCGGACAACCAGAACAACCCGAAGCACCTGCCGAAGTGGTTCGACATCTTCGCGGCGGCCCATGGTGCGGCGTTCGATGTGCACGGCTGGTCGTATTTCCGTCGTGAAGGGTACGACTCGTTCTACCCGGGCTACGGTGAAGGCTGGCCCATGCTGACCGGTTCGGTGGGCATGCTGTTCGAGAGCGCGTCGAGCTCGGGCGGTTCAGTGATGCGCAACGACGGCACGCTGCGCACGCTCAAGCAGGCGGCGTGGGAGCACTTCACGGCCGAGTGGGCGACGGTGCGCACGTCGGCCACGCGCCGCACGGAGCTGCTGCGCGACTACGCGGCGGTGCGCGCAGGTGCCATCACCACGCATGCCAAGGGTCCGATGCGTGGCATGGTGTTCGCGCGCGACGCCGAAGGCCGTGCTGATTCGCTGGCCATCAAGCTCAAGGAGAATGGTCTCGAAGTGCAGATGGTGCGGGGCAGCGTGACGCTGCCCTCGGCCACGTCGTACTTCCAGGGCACCACGGGTGCGGTCACGCTCAAGGAAGGCGGCTACGTGGTGGACTTCTCGCAGCCCATGGGTCACCTGGCCAAGGCGCTGCTCGAACCCGATGCCGCACTCGATTCCGCATTCACCAAGTTCGAGCTCGAGCTGCGTCGCACCGGTCAGCGCAATCGCTTCTACGATATGACGGCGTGGTCGTTGCCGTTGGCCTGGCGTGTGGACGCGTGGACCGTACCGGCCATGCCGGCGGGTCTCGTGCCGGCGGAAGTGCCGAGCATGAACATCATGGGCGTGGCACGCTCGAACTATGGGTATGCATTCGCGCCGGGCAGTGAGGCGAGCATCCGCCTGCTGGCGTCGCTGCTGGCGGATTCGGTGCGCGTGTGGTTCGCGCCGAACAGCTTCACGTCGAAGGGGCAGAAGTTCCCCAACGGCGCGTTCGTGGTGCGGGTGACGTTCAACCGTCCGGAAGTGCACGACATCATCGTGCGTCGCGTGGCGGAGTCGCGCGCGACGGTGGTACCGATTCCGTCGGCCGGTGTGGATGAAGGCACGGACCTGGGCAGCAACTCGGTGTTCCCGGTGCAGCGGCCCAAGGTGGCGTTGCTGGGCGGTGCGCCGGTGAATGGTACGTCGTTCGGCTTCAGCTGGTACGCGATGGATCAGCGCATCGGCTATCCGTCGTCCATCATCGACGCGAACTTCGTGGGCAGCGGCGATCTGGCGCAGTTCACCACCATCGTCGTGCCGTCGGTGCAGGCTGCTGCACTCGATCGTGCACTCGGCGACGGTGGACGTGACCGCCTGGTGAACTGGGTACGCAATGGTGGCACGCTCATCGCGCTCGATGCCGCCAGCGCGTGGCTGGCGCAGGAGCGTGTGGGCCTCGTGCGCACGCGTGTCCGTCGTGACTCGGCGCGCGCCGATAGCGCCGGTGGCGCACCGCTGCCGTCGAGCCTTCCGGGTGTGCTGGCGCGTGCGTCCATCGACACGCTCTCGCCGCTCATGGCCGGCATCACGAACAAGGAAATCGCGGTGTTCGCCAACAGCGATCGTGTATTCACGCTGCCGCGCGATCTGCGTGCCGGCGAGGCGATCGTGCGTTTCGCCGCAGCGCCGCGTGTACGCATCTCCGGCTTCTACTGGCCCGAAATGCCGGCGCGCATCGCGGGCTCACCGTACCTGTGGACAGAGCGAGCCGGTCGGGGACGCGTGATCCTGTTTGCGCATGACCCGGTGTACCGAGATCAATTGCGCGGCACGCTGCCGTTGTTCGCCAATGCGGTGCTGCTTGGAGGCAGCTTCTAACCGCGAACAGCGGGGGGAACACAGATTGCGCAGATAGAAACGACAAACGCACAGATACAAACAAAGAAAAGTTTGTATCTGTGCGTTTGTTTTTTTGGATCAGTGTCATCTGCGTTCCCACCGCTTTTCTGCATTGGGCCGCAGCGCTGAACTATCCGAAGACGCTCAGAGCGACGCCTTGTACGCAGCGGCGAATCTGGCCGCATCAGCCGCCCGCATGCCACAGATGCCCACGCGCAGCCCTTCGGGTATCGGCACGACGAACACATCGCGCTCCTGCAGGCGCTCGGTGACCTTCTGCGGGTCTGCAGCGGCCAGCGTCACGAAGAAGCCACCATCCCATGCGGCACCGGGGAGACCTTCGGCGCGCAATGCGGCATCGAGCGCTTCGGCGCGTTCGGTGAGCACGGTGCGCCAGTGTGCATGCTCGGCGGCAAGCGCGGCCTGCGCGTCGGCGTCTTTCGTGAGGCGCGTCAGCACGCTCATGGGCGCGCGTGCACAATTGCTCCACGTACCGCGGCAGCTCGTGACCAGCGCCGCATGCAGCGCCTTGTCGGTGGCCCATGGGAACACCAGCGCACCAGCACGTGAACCGTACAACGTGAACGCCTTGCTGAGGCTCAGGCTCGCGCCCACCAACACGCTGCCCTCGGCGCCAAAAGCCGCGTAGTCCTCGAGTGCCTCCGTGACCGCTTGCGGATCGCGCGCATAGTCGAGATACGCCAGGTCGAGCAGCAGCGTCACCGGCCCCTGCGACGCAATGTCACGCAGCACCGACAGTAACGTTTCCCGGTCAGCACGCGTCAGGCTGCGTCCCGTGGGGTTGTGGCACGGGTCGTTGAGCCACAACAACAGGCGACCCTGTTCGTCGAGCACATCGCGCATGGCCTGTTCCCATGCGCCCACATCGAGCGCCTCACCGGGAGCGGGATACGGCACCGTGGCGATGCGCACGCCACCTTCTGCCGCGATGGTCGCGTACGGGCCCCAGTACGGCGCGGCCGTCACCAGTGCGTTGCCACGCTCGAGCAGGTTGCGCAGCGTGAGCGCCAGTGCACCCGAGCCACCCGGCGTGGCCACACCAATGCCATGGCTGGTGAGCGATGGCCAGTGGCGCTGGGTGAGCGCCAGCAGGAATGCCGGGTCGCCGGCGATGGGCGCATAGGGCGCCACTTCCATGGGCGTCAACTGACGCCACTGCTGCATCACGCTGTCGAGCACCACCAGCTTGCCTGCATCATCGAGCAGGGCGCCGACCGTGGCGTTGATGACGCTCGCACCAGCCGCCGCGCGACGCTGCGCCGCGGCGTTGAGCGTGAAGATCAGGTCGTCGCCGGAAAAGTCGCGACGCGAAGGCAGAAGATGTGGGAGCATCCCCGAAACATAGTGCCCCTGTCCGCCGCGTTCAGCCTCGGGGCCGCCGTGTTACCAGGCTTGCCCGAAGCTCACGAGCATCTTCCATGGCGCCGAGTGGTCGATGGGGCGCGTGCCGCCCACGAACACGCCGCCGCCGAAGAAGCGCACGCCGGCCGTGACACTGGCCCGGATGCGTTCCGTGGGACGCGCCACCGGTGCCCACGACGCAACCAGTGTGGGGTCGGTGATCGCCAGCCGGTCGATAGCAGCACGCGCCGCGGGGGTGGGTGCATCCGTCCAGCCACTCTGCACTCCCACGCTGAGGCCCGGCGACAATGCCGGCAGCCAGAAGCGCGGCGTGATCCGCATGGGCGAGCGCAGGAACGGCGAGACATACAACAAGCCAGCGCGTACCGCGGCCGCACGCGAGCCGGCAAATTCCTTGTCCTCGTAGCCCGGCAGGCTTTGATAGCGGCCCAGCTCGAAGAGCTGCTGCGACGGAATGTGATTGCCGATCACCTGCCCCACATCAGCACGCGCCACCGCGGTGAACGGCCCGATGGGTCGGCGGCCACTCACGCGGGCTTCCATGCGCTGAAAGGTGAGCGTGCCATCACCACGTTCGTAGCTCAATCGTGCACCAATGCCGGGCGCCACGAACTCTGCCGCCGCATCGGGATGCCATTCGACGAGCATCGCACTGCGCACATAGCTGCCCTGGTCCACACCACGATTGGGGCGATAGGCCTCACCACCGATGGGGCTTCGTACGTAGTTGGACGCGCTGTAGCGGTCGTCCGCCACACCAAGTTCCGCGCGGAAGATGGCACGCCGCACACCGAGAGTGCGCACCGCCGCCGCCGTGGCACTCGAGCGCGACACATAGTCGTACGGATCGAGGGAGGCGAAGAACGCGCCAAAGCTGTTGCCGGAATCGAGCGGGACGCGGAAGTCGTTGGTGTTGTCCAGCGAACGCCCACCACGCGCTTCCAGTGTCCACGGACCGCGTTTGCGCGTCACCTGCACACGCCCCCGTACAGTTTGCTCGGCCCATGCATAGCCCGCATTCGCGCGCACAATCACGCCGGGCGCGCGATCACGCAGCGTCCATTTCAGTCCACCGCCGGTGAACAGCCCTTCCACGCGGTTGAAATGAATCACGTCGGACGCACGCGGCGCCGAGAAGTCGAAGCGTGGTGGTCCGGTGGTGCGCCAGCGATCGGGGCCAATGTCGTCGAAGTCATCGGCGTGCATGCCGGTGGACAGCATGCCGATGGACGCGCGCCACGCCGCGTAGCTGGCGAGGGAGTCGGCCGGCGCATACGACAACCGGCGACGCGACACGAGACGCAGTGAGTCCTGCACGGCCAGTGTGGCCGCACTGAGCACCGTGTCGTTCACCTCGAGATCGTGGAATCGCGAGACGATGCGAATGACCGCACGCCCATCCCCGATGAGTGGCAACATGGCCTGCAGCTCGATGCGCTGACGCGCTGGCAGCCAGTAGGTGCCCATGCGTTCGGCGTTCTCGTACTCCACAAACGCTACCGCATCACCAAACGTGGCGCCCACTGAACGACGCGGACCATTGCGCCGCACGAAGTGCCCACGCATGCGCACCAGCGTACCGCGCGAGGCATCGAGGGCGATATCGCCGTCGAAGAGCACCACGTCGATCTTGATATCGCTGCGTGGTTGTACTCTTACCTGCACGATCGGAATGACCCG
>NZ_DASWXE010000054.1:0-2366 GCF_036405635.1 Gemmatimonas sp.
ACCGATGTTGTACGTGGTCTGGCCGAGAATGGGATCGACCGGCAGCGGCAGGTCGCGCAGCCGCGGCAACAGCTCGAGGAGTGGATCGAGGGCACTGCTGCCAAGGTGGGCATAGGCCGAATGGGCTTCCCGGCCGCGCACCCGCACGATCACGCGCTGGGCGCCCTTGCACCCCGAGGCCAGCTTGCTCTCGGTGGGTTCGCCATTCACCAGCCACTTGCTGGTGGGCTCAAGCCGATTGGCGGCCCGGGCACCGGGCGAGCCCTTCTCCTCACCGACCACAAACAGGAGATCCACACGTTCTTCGCCGGCATCGGCCAAGCGCTGGGCGGCGATCATCATCGCGGCCGCGATCCCCTTGGCGTCGGACGAGCCGCGGCCATAGAGCCGGCTGCCGTCGAGACGCGGCGCCACAAACGGCGGCACGGTGTCGAGGTGCGTGGAGAGCGTCACCCCACCGCCGCGGCGGGAGGCCCAGACGTTGGAGCGTCCCGGCTCCACTTCCTGGAGGGTGACGTTCCAACTGCGCTCCACGAGCCAGTTGGCAGTGAACTCCACCACTTCGCGTTCGCGACCGGTGGTGGAGTCGATGGACAGCATCTGGGAGGCGAGCGCCACGACGTCTGACATGGGGTCCAAGATACTCAGGATTGCCCATTTCTGAGATAGTGCCGCAAGCCGAATTTCCTGGCTTGGTGCGGCAGTGGCCGTACCCGGGGCGGGACTCGAACCCGCACGCCCCTTTCGGGGCACAAGATTTTAAGTCTCGCGTGTCTACCGATTTCACCACCCGGGTGTGCTCGGCCAGCGGGAAGGGTACGACCGCTCACCCGGGAAAGCAAAGCGGGCGGCGGCCCAACTAGGCGACGGCGAGCTCCTTTTCGTCCGCCCAGCGCTCACGCGACTCGAGCACGGCACCGAAGCTGTCGGCGAAGGCTTCGGCCACCGCCGGATCGAAGTGTGTTCCGCACTCCCGCCGGATGAAGGCGAAAGCCTCGTCGGTGGACCAGGCCCGCTTGTACGGCCGATCGCTGGTCAGCGCATCGAAGACATCGGCCACGGCCACCACCCGGGCCACGTGCGGGATCTCGTCGCCGCTCAGGCGGTTGGGGTAGCCAGTGCCATCCCACTTTTCGTGGTGATTCAACGCGATGATACCGGCCATCTGCAGCATACCCGTGGCGTGCTCACCGATGATACGAGCGCCGATGACCGTATGCTGCTCCATGATCGTGCGCTCGACCTGTGTCAGCGCCCCGGCCTTCTGCAGGATGGCGTCCGGGATGCCGATCTTGCCGATGTCGTGCATGGGTGCCGCGTGCAGCAGATCATCTGCGGCGGCGTTCGTGTAACCCAGCGCCGCGCCGACGATGCGTGCGTAGTGACTCATCCGCACCACATGCATGCCAGTCTCGGAATCCTTGAACTCGGCCGCCTTGCCGAGGCACTGCACGATCTGCAGACGGGTTTCTCGTACTTCGGTCGCCTGTACGAGTGACAAGTGTGTGCGCACCCGCGCTCGCACGATGTGCGGATTGAACGGCTTGCTGATGTAGTCGACGGCGCCCAGCTCGAGACCGTGCTGTTCATCGGCCGCTTCGGTCAGTCCGGTCACGAACACCACGGGAATGGCGCTGGAACAGGCATCACTCTTGAGCGCGCGACACACCTCATAGCCTGACATGCCCGGCATGACGATGTCGAGCAGAATCAGGTCGGGGTGTTCCTGGGCCGCGAGATCGAGTGCCTGTTGTCCACTGCGCGCAAACAGCAGCCGGTATTCCTCCTGCAGCGTATTGCGCAGGATGTGCAGGTTGGTGGGCTCGTCGTCCACCAACAACAAGGTGCGACGCGGATCCTGAAGGCGCTTGGCCAGTGTGGGCATCAGGCGGTCACCGCGTCGACGGGTTCGGTGGCCGCTTCTGCTGCTTCCAACAATTGCTCCACTACCGTACGCGCCGTTTCGAAATCGAAGAGATCCAGCGCTGATCGCAACGCCGCCGCTTCGGACGCGGCGCCATGCGTCTCGAGTCCGGCTGCCACGCGTTCGGCCAGCACGTCATCGAGCTCGTTGTGGGCCAGGGTTGCGCGGAGCTGCGTGAGGTCGCTCGTGATGTGTACTGGCAGCGTGCCGTCGAGTGTGTCGTTCACCGACTGAGTCTCCGTGGCGTCAGCGAAGAGCGCACGGTTGGCGCGCAGCAACGCGGCCGACAACGCGCCGAGCTGGCGGCGTGCTTCCTCGAGGTTTCGCACGCGAACCGCCTGCTCCACCGCCAGGGCGGCGGAGGTCACGGCGATCAGTCCGAGATTGGCTGCGGCGCCGCGAATGCCGTGGGCGCTCTGCTGCACTTCCGACCAGTCGATGA
>NZ_DASWXE010000055.1:0-15275 GCF_036405635.1 Gemmatimonas sp.
GTGCACGTGGTGGCGGCGCTGGTGGTGGTGCAGGTGCTCACGCTGGGATATGGCATCCCGTCGTGGATGCCGTTTGGCGACAACGGTGCCAATCGCGAAGAGCGGCTGACGTACGTCGAGACGCCGCCCGACAAGCCGAGCACCACGGTGGCTGAAACCCCGGTCCCCGCGCGCACGACCACGCCGGCACCGGTAGCTCCGGTTGCCGCGCCTCCTGCGCCGGCAGGTGGTCCTCCCGTTCCCGCGATTCCCGCCGCGCCGCGTGACACCGGACGTGGTGCACCGCCGGGCAACGGGATTGGCGCCATCGATCCGAACGTGCGCGGCATCAAGCCCGGCTACGAAGATGAGCGCGTGTGGCGAGGGTTCGGTGGCGGAGGCGGTGGTGGCTCCGGTGCCGGCAACGGCGTGCGTGGTGATCGCGCGGACGGTCTCGACAGCATCATGGCTGGCGCCATCTCGGCGGCGCGCGATTCCCTCGACTCGCTCGCGCGGGCACAGGGACGTTACGGACGCGCGCCCGGCGACTGGACCAAGACCGACAAGAACGGCGACAAGTGGGGCTGGGACCAGAAAGGCATTCGCCTTGGCAAGGTCATGATTCCCAACGCGCTGTTGTCGTTGTTGCCGCTGAACTCCGCGACCGCCGCGAACATGTCTGGCAACATGTCGCGCATGGACGCCGATCGTCGTTTGGCGGCGTCACGTGAGGACATTCAGCGCATGTCGGAGCGCACGATGGGCGAGTCGGAATTCCGTCGCGTGGTGCGCGAGATGGACAAGCGCCGTGACTCCGAGCGACGCGAGCGCCTGCGTGCGCCGAGTGCGAGCATTGCGGCGCCTGTGAAGACGCCAGAGAAGAGCAGCGATCGCTAGCAGGAATTGGCTGCGCGCGTATCAGCGAGTGACAACGATGATCGGTGTTTCGGGTGAATGCAGGATCTCGTCTGGCCCATACCCACCCGACGAAATGGTCGGCAGCCAGGCTTTCAACCGATAGGTTCCTGGCGCTACCGGCGTACCTTGGCGATCGATCAGGGCCCACTGCATGGGTACACTGTGGTTGCCCCCCGGAGCGAACGTCATACTCGCCGCCGGCAGCGTGACCCAGCCGGGCGATGCCCAGGCTGTGTCGCCTGCCGTGCTTAGTGCGACCGCATTGACATAGAGAGTCTCAACTGATCCCGGGAATACCGCAGTGTGCGTCGCGGAACTGCTGTTCGTGATGGTGATCGTCAGTCGCATCATGTCACCTTGTACCACAGTGGCAGGCGCGTCTAAGGACAACCTCAATGGTGATCGCTTCGCCGGCTCGGTAGACCGATCACAGCCAAGCAGTACACCCGCGAACAACGCGGACAAGGCAACAATGCGACGCATGGCAAATATCCAAGAGGAGGGTGGAAGAATCGGGCAGTCGATCAACCCTTCACCACACCAACAGTTCTGGATGAAAGCACGTCACGCGATCGTGCGCGTAACGCACACACCGCGCCGCGGAATCCCGTGCAGATGCACAAAATTCCGCGGCGTGCGCACTCAACCGTTACGCAAATACTGAACGGCCGCCGCGATGCGAGCCAGTGAACGCTCGCGCCCCACATACTGCAGCGTTTCGAAAATGCCCGGGCTCACCGTGAGTCCCACCAGCGCCACACGCAGCGGCTGGAAGATCTTGCCGCTCGACGTGCCACGCTCCTCGGCGAGCGCACGCAGTGACTCCTCCATCAGCGCGGGCTCCCACGACGACAGCGCAGCGAGACGGGCATGGGTGGCCTCGAGAACGTCTGCCGTGGCCTCCGCATCACGCCACTGCTTCGTGACGGCATCGGGATCGTACTCCACCAGCTCGGTGAAGAAGGGCTTGGCCTGATCCACGATCTCGTTGAGGCGACGTGCTCGCACACGCAACAACTCCAGCACCCCGCAGAACCAGTCGTGCTTCGCGCGCAACTCTTCTTCCGTGGCCAGTCCGGCTTGCGCAATAAGCGGAGCCATGACCGTTGCCAGTTCGTCGATGGGGATGCGCACCAGGTGCTGGCCGTTCATCCACTCGAGCTTCTTGGTGTCGAAGATCGACGCCTTCTTCTGCAGCCCTTCGAGCCGGAACTTCTGCACCAGCTCATCCAGCGACATCACCTCGGTGTCATCGCCCGTGGACCAGCCGAGTAGCGCGAGGAAGTTGAGCATGGCCTGCGGCAGCAGTCCCTCGTGCTGATAGTCGCCCACCGCCGTGGCACCGTGGCGCTTGGAGAGCTTCTTGCCATCGGTGCCATGAATCATCGGTACATGGCCAAACTGCGGGACAGTGACGCCCAGTGCCTTGTAGAGCAGAATCTGCTTGGGCGTGTTGGAGATGTGGTCATCACCGCGCAGCACGAGTGTGACGCGCATGGCGATATCGTCCGACACAACCGCGAGGTTGTACACCGGCGTCCCATTGGACCGCAGGATGATGAAATCCTCGATGTCCTTGTTGGGGAACGCGATGCGATCGTGTACGAGATCATCCCACTCCGTGGTGCCTTCGGGCACACGGAAACGGATAGCGTACGGTTCGTTGCGTGCGAGGCGTTCGGCCGTCTCGGCCTCGCTCAACTCCGCCGTGGCACGATCGAAGCGGAATGCCTCGCCGCGAGCCTCAGCATCGGCCCGCAACTGCTCGGTGACCGCCGGCGGCGTGAAATCGCGATACGCCGCACCGGTCTCGAGCAAACGGTGCGCATCAGCGTAGTGGCGCTCGACATTCGCACCCTGATACACCACCTCTTCATCCCATGACAGGCCAAGCCACTGCAGGCCGTCGAAGATCGCACGCGTGCTTTCATCGGTGCTGCGCTGACGATCCGTGTCCTCGATGCGGAGCAGAAAGTCGGCATCGAACTTCTTGGCGTACAGCCAGTTGAAGAGTGCGGTGCGCGCACCACCCACGTGCAGGAATCCCGTGGGTGAAGGGGCAAAGCGAACGCGCGGGCGCGCCGCAGGAGTCACTGGTGTCATGGAAGTCACCGACGAAAGTCGAACAAGGAGCCCAAACAACAGACGGGTCCACCGGTCACCCGGCAGACCCGCAGTACGTACTCGGCGTTGTGGGTCCCGTTGTATCTCGCTGCAACGACGCGAGATACGCAGGACAGACTGGAAAGATACACCAGCCGGCCACATCGGGAAACACTCCCGACTGGTCGCGAGGCCTACCCTGCGTCGCCGGCGCCGGTTGCCATTCCCGCAGCCGGGGTCACAAAAAAAGATCATCCCATTGAGGTATTGTCGCGCCATCCCGCTTGGACAATCGTGCAATGTCCTTCATCGGGAGTACCTGTGAGTCAGTTGTCATCGACGAAAGAGTTGCCGACCAGCGCCTCGCATTGTCACGCCGAATTCCTGCGTGATGTCTTTGATCCGATCGGTGACTATCCGATTGGACTGGTCATCGATCAGCTGACCCAGTATGGCCTCGAAACGAAGACGTACCGAGCCTTGGCTGGAGATGGCTTCGACTACGTACGTCTGGTGCGGGACGGCGCCGCGGCGCCACGCCTGACATCGAAGCTGAACTGAGTCCGACGGCTGTTGCAACGCACAAACCCCGCACCGGCATGTCTGCCAGTGCGGGGTTTGAACGGAGAGAACGGGATTCGAACCCGTGATACAGATTACTCCGTATGCCGGTTTAGCAAACCGGTGCCTTCAGCCTCTCGGCCATCTCTCCAGATACACTCGGTGTCGCTCAACTCGTTGTTTTGCAACTTGTTAGCTCGCCACCGCCGCCAATGGTCCGGCTTGCACCAGGACCGAGGCAGGTCGGCAATGTAGTCACCAAGACGCCGCCGGGGCAATGGCGGCTTGCCCTATATGGAGCCTACCATGGCAAAGACCGCATCCAAGACGACCTCCAAGACCCCCTTTCCCACCCGCGTCGACCTGTCCGCCGACATCCGGACGGCGATGGGCGTGCTCCTCAATCAGCGCCTCGCTGACTTCCTGGACCTCGAGCGCCAGGCCAAGCACGCCCACTGGAACGTGAAGGGGATCCACTTCGAGCAACTGCACGAACTCTTCGACGATGTCGCGGGACTTGCCGTGAAGTGGTCAGACGACCTGGCCGAACGCGCCGTGCAGCTGGGCTGCGTGGCGGAGGGCCCGGTGCAGACCGTCGCCGAACGCAGCAAGCTGCCCGCCTGTCCGATGAACGTCGATACGCCCACGCAGTGGGTGGTGGTGGTGGCCGACGCACTCGCCGCCTGCGCCAACGCTGCTCGCGAAGACATCGACACGGCCGATGATGCGGGCGACGCCATCACCGCCGACCTGCTCACCCGCATCACGGGTGAGGCCGACAAGCAGCTGTGGTTCGTCGAGGCGCACCTCGAGAAGCAGTCGTAACAGCGAGTGGGGCAGCGGTTGCCGGTCAGCGGTTGCCGAGCGTGGAATCGCGCTTGGCCTTGAACTCGGTACCCGGCTTCCATGTGGGCCAGCTGCTGGCCGTGAGCACACGATAGCCCACGTCCAGCAGCACCCGCGTGTCGGCCACGGCACCGGTGAGATCCCAGTCGGCCTTCACTTCGTCGCTGGGCTTGTGATAGTCGCGTGAAGCATACTCTTCGCGCTTGGTCATGCCGTACGTGGAGTCCTTGCCCACGAATTTCACGCCCGACTCGGTATACAACGCGGGCACGCCCTGCTTCGCGAACTCGAAGTGATCGGAGCGATAGAAGAAACCCTTCTCCGGCTCCTGATCACGCACGATGGTGCGACTGGCGGGACGCAACACTTCGGCGAGCACATCATCCAGCGTGCTGTTGCCAAAGCCGATCACGGTGAGGTCGCTGGTGCGCCCCCACTGATTGAAGCCGTCCATGTTGATGTTGGCCAGTACACGCGTGAGCGGCACCGGTGGCTGTGCCGCGAAATAGCGCGCGCCCAGCAACCCGTTCTCCTCGGCGGTGAGGGCCACGAACATGGCTGAACGCTTGGTCTTTGGTGTGATGGCCGTGAAACCCTTCGCAATGGACAGCAACTGCGCGACGCCTGAGGCGTTGTCGAGCGCGCCGTTGTAGATCTGGTCGCCGGTGATCGTGGTGTCGCGGCCGAGATGATCCCAGTGCGCCGAGTAGATGACGTACTCGTTGCGCAGTGCGGAATCGGATCCCGGGACGGTGGCCACCACATTGCGTGATTGCACCGTGCGCGTCTCATTGCGCAGGTGAATGCGTGCACGCGCGCCCAATGGTACCGGCGTGAAATCCTTGCGTTTCGCGGCCGACTTGAGCGTCTCGAAATCCTTGCCCACCGCCTTGAACAGCTCTTCGGCGCGCTGGCGGGTGATCCAGCTTTCGATCTTCACCCGGTTTGCGTTGCCGTCCGGTGCCTTGATGTCGAAGTTCTCGCGCGACCAGCTGCTGCTCACGACTTCGTACGGATAGCCCGCCGGTCCTGTCTCGTGGATGATGATGGCGCCCGCAGCGCCCTTGGCCGAGGCGATCTCGTACTTGTAGGTCCAGCGGCCGTAGTACGTCATGGCGCTGCCCTTGAACATCGTGCTGTCGAGCTTTGTGCTGTCGGCCTGGTCGGGCACGGCCGGATCGTTGATCAGCATGACGAGCACTTTGCCCTTCATGTCGACGTTCTTGTAATCGTTCCATCCGTACTCCGGCGCGTCGACACCGTAGCCCACGAACACCATTTCGGCATCGACATCCACCGTGGGCTGCTCGTGACGCGACACGGCGATGTAGTCGGCCGGGAAGGACAGTGCGATTTGTCTGGAGCCGATGTGAAACGAGGCTTCTGGGTGTGCGGTGAAGCCAAGTAGTGTGACGTTCTGTATGAACGATCCGTCGGGCATGCCGCCGGAGAGCCCAAGCGCACGGAACTGCTGTTCGAGATACCGCACGGTCTTTTCTTCACCCGGCGTAGCCGGAGCGCGGCCTTCCAGCGAGTCATCGCTCAGCGCCTTGACGTGCCGCAGCAGGTCATCCGCGGTGATCGCCTCGTACGCTGCGGTAAGGGCTGGATCGGAGGGCGTGTCGGTGCTGCCATTGTTGCCGGCATCTCCGCTGCAGGCGGTAACGGCGGCGAGCGCGATCGGCAACAACGCGCAGCGCATCGGGAACCGCCTGGCGTGGTGTTTCACGGCGTGCAGTGTGAGCATGGCGAGTGGCGTGAAGGGCGAGTGGATGGCGGGCGCTTTGGGGAGGGCTTGCGCAGGCTCAGCGGGTGGCTGCGGGGAAGTCGAGGCGCCAGATGCGGCCTTTCTCACCGCCGACCCACACGGTGCGGTCAATGGCGCTGACTCCTGTCGTGACCACATTGGCGAAGGTGGTCCATTCACGGCCCGCACTGGTGGAGTAGAAGGCTCCGCCATAGCTCACCGCGACGATGGTGTTGTTGCCGGCGCCCGGCACCCACGACACACCGGAGAGCGAACCGGGAAGCGGCGGACGATTGCCGAGTGTCCAGGTGCGTCCGCCGTCAGTGGTGATGCCGACGACCTTGGTGGAGGTGTCGGTGCGCAGGCGGTTGATGTCGGCGGCGACGGCCACACCACGATCGCCGATGAACGACACGCCGGTGAGACCGGCCACGGTGCCACGTACAAACGGTGTTTCGAGCACGGACCAGGTGGCACCGGCGTTGGTGCTCTTGAACAGGCGTGCGCCGGGGGCGCCTGTGGCCACGTACGCTGTGCGCGCGTTGGCGTGTGCCACGCAGAGCCCACTGGCCGCAAAGGCGCCTTCACTGGGCAACGGCGCGGGGACGACACTCTCGGGGAGCAGTGTCCATGTGCCACCACCATTGGTGGTGCGCAGGATATGTGTGCGGCCTGCCGTGGCATCGCCGAACACGAGTCCTTCACGGCTATTGCCAAACGAGAGGCAGTCGTAGAACGCGGCGCTGTCGCGATTGATGAACTGCAGCGCCCACGTCGATCCGCCATCACTGGTGCGATAGATGCGTGACGCGGTGCCGTTGCCAATGGACAGCACCCATGCCGTGTCGGCGTTGATGGCGTGCACATCGCGGAACTGCAGCGAGTCACCGGCTGGTGTCATGCGACGCTGCCATGTGGTGCCACCGTCGAGGGTGCGCAGCACCACGCCGCCGGGGCCGGACGCCCACACCACGTTGGCGCTGGTGGCGTGCACGGCCTGAATGAGCTGCGTGACGCCGCTCTGTTGCTCGGTGATGCGCGGGGCGGTGCCCTGCGCGTTCGCGCGTGCACTGGCGAGGGGCACAAAGAGCAGTGCCGCGCGGCAGAGGGTGCGGCCAGCGCGCGACGTCGCGAGTGGGGTGAACAGGGAGGGGATCATGCGCCAAGCTACCGCGCGTCCCGGGAGCGGGGCAGGGCAGAGTGCCCGGCCACGCCCGGTTCCTCGAAGTCCGACATGGCCGCGAATCCCGCGCCGATCAGGGCCCCGGCAATACTGCCGAGTTGGGTGAGTGCACCATCGGCGCTCGTGCGATCCTTGCGACGGACGAACACGCGGTCGGCGAAGAGCGCACCGGCAATGACGCCGCGCGACGTGCGTAGCGAGGGCCCAAGGCATAGCCGATGATGCCAGCGCCAATGCCCGAGCCGATGGCCACCTTGCCGCCGGTGCGCAGATGGTTGGCGGAGCGGCGACAGTTGCCGTACTCGGGGCGCATGGGGTCGCACAGGCCCTCAGTCTCCTGCCGCTTGAAGACACCGCCCGCTGCCGCCAGGCCGCCGGTGGTGAGGATGGCGAGATCGGCGAACAGGCCCGCACTGGCCGCTTCACCATCGCTGAGCCCGCGAGCCTGTACGAAGCCGGCGACGGTACCGCCGATGGCCCCCGTGAGCACGGACGCTCCCCACGCGGCGCCGCTGTTGGCACCCGCGATGCCCGCCACGCCAAGACCAGCCAATGTGCCACGTGTGCCACCGTGCGACGCACGAAGGGCCTGGGCCCGTGTGACGGCGCGATTCTTGACGGTGCGCGCTGCGACGAAGAACGACGCGCCGGCACCGAGGAAGTAGCCACCCGCGGCGGCCGCACCACCGCTTTCGCTGAACAGCGCGGCGGTGGCGGGACCGTAGGCCATCAGGCCGAGCAATGTCTGGTTGCTTCGCGAAACGCACCGGTCACCGGCCATGCTGGTGCGGTGAGGCTCAGTCGCGATACCAGCTGCCGTGTGATCGTGGTGATGCGTCCGGCCGAATCGAACGGGACGACCGTTTCGATGATGGGAGTGGACTGCGCGCGAGGAGGTGTCGCTATCGCGCTCTGCAGCGTGCCACTGATCAGAACGGCCCATGCGAATGCCGTGGGGATCCCCCTGTGGCGTGGCAACCGACCGGGCGCGCGGAGGAGGGGAAGATGCATCGTCTACAGAAAAATTGGGCAGGGCGAGTCCGATGAAGAGGCGATCGCACGTGAACTGTGCGAGGAGCTTGGCGGGACAGTGGTGCAGGTGGCTGCACCGATGGCGCCGATCGTCGATGAGCTGCGGTGACGTGAAGCCTTGCCAGCGCTGGTGTTTCTGAATCAGTCCTTGCACCTCGGCGATGCTTTCGGAGACGCTGAGACCAAACAGCGAACGACTGGACATGGCGATGCGCGAGGTGCGTCGGTCGTCGAGGAAGGCCAGCACCTCGGAGAGCAGTTCTTGGCACGACAACGCCCCCACTTCGCATGGTGCGAAACGGGGGCGTGTCATAGCGGGGAGGGTGGGATTCGAACCCACGGAACCGTTGCCGGTTCGCCGGTTTTCAAGACCGGAGCGATCGACCACTCTGCCACCTCCCCAAACTCAAAAAATCGAATCAACCAGTAGTGCATGTCGTCTTACGTGATTGGCGCTCCTCGGCGTTGGGGACAGGATTTGGAAAGAAAACATAGCATTTTGTCGTCGTTGGGGACAAGGTAGGACGCCTCTGGGAATAGCGTAAGTGCGTCAGCGAGTGGCGGCATTCGCTCTGCATTCACAACGTCAGCAGGACGCAGTGATGCCGTTCCTGGAAGAAGCGCACGAATGCAGAGACCGTCTATCTCCCCGGAATTACTCCGCTGCTGATGTATCCTGCCGGACGTCTCGCGCGAGAGGCTTGGGCCGCCAGCGAGTCCGCAACGCAACTTCGCGCAGCCTCGCGCCATCGCCGTTTCGAAGAGAGTCGGCTATCGATAGCTACACATCTACGTCGTTCGGCCAGATGGCACAGAGCTACTGAGAGGCTGCTAGACCAGAGTCGCATTGAGAGCGAGAGGCCATTCACGCTTCCAGCGGATCCTGCCACGGTGGTGATTGTGAGGAATCCAGAGTCTGCCTGAAGCCTCTGCCAAGCCCGACCAACTCAACCCATCGAGTGGCGGGCCTTTTCTCTTCATAACGATACGGGCCGAAACTGCCTAAGTCCTCGCGGTGGGGAAATAGCGTTGTCGGGCCCATAGGGCCACATAGACGAGACCAATAAGCGCAGGGACTTCGATTAGCGGTCCCACCACCGCCGCCAGTGCCTCTCCGGATCCGATGCCGAATGTTGCCACCGCTACGGCAATCGCCAGTTCGAAATTGTTGCCGGTCGCCGTGAAAGCCAGAGCGGTCGTACGCTCATAGTCGAAGCCCATGCGGCGCGAAAACCAGAAGCCGAACCCGAACATCAGCAGGAAGTACACGAGCAGCGGGACCGAGATACGGACCACATCCAGCGGCAATTCGACGAGACGATGACCCTGCATCGCAAACATCAACACGATGGTATACAGAAGACCAAGTAGTGCCGTCGGTCCAATGCGGGGCAAGAAGACGTTCTCATACCACACGTTCCCGCGACGAGCCACCAGCAGGCGACGTGTCAGATAGCCCGCGAGCAGTGGAATTCCGAGAAACACAAGGACACTGACCGCGATCTGCCCCATGGTGACATCAAGCGCGGCAGTCGTTCCACCAAACCAACCAGGGATAACCGACAGAAAGAGCCACCCCAGCACGGAATAGGTGAGGATCTGGAACAAAGAGTTGAGCGCGACCAGCACCGCCGCCAGTTCCGCTGAGCCGCACGCCAACGAATTCCAGATCAGCACCATGGCGATACAACGCGCCAGCCCAATGAGAACGACACCGTTGCGATAGGCTGGGAGATCTGGGAGAAAGAGCCACCCCAGCGCCAGCATCAGCAGCGGACCCACCACCCAGTTCAACACCAACGAAGTCCACAACAATCGGCCATCGCGGACATGGTCGCCAATAGTTTCGTATCGCACTTTTGCCAAGACCGGGTACATCATCCACAACAACCCGACTGCAATCGGCACCGACACACCCGCGACGTGCACATGATCCAGCATTGCGCCGAGGTCGGGAACGGCACGGCCTAACGCCACCCCGGCGAGCATCGCCAAGAGAATCCACACGGGCAACAACCGGTCCATGGTCGACAGCCGACCAGTCACCGCCGTCATGTTGTGGCACCACCCGAGCGGAGAAAGTCCCCAAACTCACTGGGCAATCCAACCGTGGTGAGTGCCTGGACGGCTGCGTCCACCTCATAGGGTACGCGCACGAATTCCACGACTGGCGCGCTTTCTCCGAGATCGACGAGCACATAACCAGCACGCGGGTCACCGTCTTTGGGGCGTCCGACACTGCCCGTATTGACGAAGTGCACGCCCCCTACTTCCCGATGCCATGGCTTGTGCGTATGCCCGAATGCCACCATATCACCCGCATTGAGTCCGGCGTTCTTCGCCATCGTCAAGCAGAATTCATCCGAGCGATCAGCCGTCCAATACAGCGTGTTCAGGGTAGGCGTCCCATGGACCAGCAGTAGACGCGGGCCCTTCACATGACCACCTAGCGGGCGCAGCTCCAGTGAGAACGGCAATGACGCCAGATACTGTTTGGTCACAGCAGATACGACCCGCTTGGTATACTCGTAGCTGATGTGCGCCAGCTCCTCTTGTCTGGGATTCTCGACCTTGCAGCCACAGTGCTTGTAGTCGGTTCCTATGGTGCTGTCGTAGTTGCCCGCAATCCCTGCAATGGCGCGCTCTTGCAGACGGCTGACGACTTCGTTGGGGAATGCCGAGTAGCCGACCAGATCCCCCAGATGATAGACCGCGCCGATGCCTTGCCGGTTGTCGATGTCCGCCAGTACCGCATCCAACGCGTGAATATTGGCGTGGACGTCAGAAATGAGAGCATAGCGCATGATCACGGGCAGCAGTCAGGGCCACAGCAGGTCTTCGGCTTGGTTGCACGAACGAAGGCGGCCATGATCTTGCCCTCCATCGCAGCAACATTGTTCGTGTCTAGTCCCGACTCTGCGAGGAACTGGCGGGCGTCTTCCACTTCGTAGATACGTGTCGGTTCAATGTCAGTGTTCGTGAATCCGGCACCCCAAAGCAGGCTGTGAAACTCCGCCTCTTCCAGTGCACCAGCCACACAGCCTACCCACAGTTCCATACTGCGGCGCACGTCTTCAGGCATCGTACCACGCACCACTACATCACTGACCGCGAAACGACCACCCGGCTTGAGGACACGGAACGCCTCTTTGATCACTGCGTCTTTGTTGCCCGACAGATTGATGACACAGTTCGAAATGATCACGTCCACGGAGTTGTCAGGCAGGGGGATGGATTCAATGTGCCCCTTGAAGAATTCCACGTTGGTGACACCGGCTTCGACCGCATTCTGACGGGCCAGCGTGAGCATATCGTCCGTCATATCGAGTCCGAACGCCTTGCCCGTAGGGCCAACGCGGCGCGCAGACAAGATCACGTCAATACCGCCACCAGAACCCAGATCCAGCACCGTTTCGCCTGCTGCCAGCTCGGCAAGCGCAGTCGGATTCCCACAGCCCAAGGACGCCAATACCGCGTTGTCTGGGAGTTCGTTGGTTTCGCCGGACACATACAGGTTCGACGTGATGGGATCCACACTGCCATTGAATGCGGCACCACCACAACACGAGCTGATCGGACCACAGTTGGCGGATCCTTCGGCCTGCAAGACTCGCCGGGCTGCTTCACCGTACTTCTCACGTACAATGTTGGTCAGCATGGAATCGGTCACATGACGCTCCATCAAAAAATGTTGATGTGTATGGTGCAGAAAATCCGAGAACAACGACGATTTACCCGCAGCAGTTGGCGACTTGCGGGAGCTTGCGACCGGTGGGCCGGAGACGCACCACCAGATCATGAATTTCCGCGAGGGCATCCGGGATGATGGTGTAGTAGCTCCAACGTCCCTCTTTGCGATCCGTCACCAATCCCGCTTCGCGTAACACCCTGAGATGAAACGACAGGCGAGATTGGGCGGCATCCAGTTCGGCTTGTAGCTCACATACACACCGCTCCCCGTCCGTCAGCATATGGAGAATCGCGAGACGGGTTTCATCGGATAGCGCGTGAAACAGTTGCACTGACCGGGTGAGATCGGGGGCGGTGGCTGGCATGATCGGATTGTATCAATATTTGTTGATTGGTCAAGAGGGGAGGTCGTGCAGCAGCAAGCGATTGCGTCACTGACTGGAAGTTCAGATTGAAATGCCCCAGCTTTCGTAGACAGTGAGTTAAGCTACTGCATGTAGCCGCTCGAAGTCGAGCGGACTGAGATAACCGAGTTGGGAGTGCCTCCGCGCAGGATTGTAAAACCGCTCAATGAAATGGAAGATGTCGGCGCGTGCGTCGTTCCGCGTGCGATAGTGCTGCCGATGCACGCGTTCGGTTTTGAGGGTCGCAAAGAAGCTTTCGGCGACGGCGTTGTCCCACCCATTGCCCGCGCGACTCATGCTGCACGTGACGCCGATATCGCGCAGCAAGCGTTGGAAGTGTTCGCTCGTGTATTGCGAGCCGCGGTCGGAGTGGTGGACGAGCGCCGTCGTGCGTCCGCGACGCCAGACGGCCATCACGAGCGCATCCGCGACGAGCTGCGCGGTCATGGCGGCTTGCATCGACCACCCCACGACGCGTCGTGAAAACAGATCGAGCACAACCGCGACAAAGAGCCACCCTTCGCCGGTCCAGACATATGTGAAATCCGCGACCCATTTCTGATTCGGGGCCGTCGCGGTGAATTGCCGATCGAGGACATTCGGCGCGAGCGTGTGCACGACGTCCGTGCGCGCGTCGCGTGGCCGCTGTCGGCGCTTCGGCTGCGCACGCAGACCGGCATAGCGCATCAGGCGCGCGATGCGCTCTCGGCCACTCGTGAGGCCCGCGTCGCGCACATCGCGCCACACCCGGCGCACGCCATACGTGCGATCACTTGCCGCAAAACTTTGCCGCATTGCCATGAGCAGCGTGTCATCCACTTGCTCGCGGATAGACGGCGGACGCGTGCACCACGCGTAGAATCCGCTGCGCGACACGCCGAGAGCGTCGCAGAGAAGCTCGACCGACCACGTGCCTCGGTGTTTCGCAATGAAACCGAACTTCACGTCGATTCCCTCGCGAAGAACGCGGTGGCTTTTTTTAGGATGTCGCGCTCCGCCTTCAAGCGCGCCACTTCGCGTCGTAACCGTGCGATCTCCGCCTGTTCGGGCCTTTGCTGCCCGACGCCAGGGAACGGATGCTCGGCATCCTCGTCTACCGCGCGCAACCATGTGCGTAACAAATTCTCGTGAATCTCCAACTCGCGCGCCGCCTGCGCGATCGACACGCCGCGCTCCCGCACTAACCGCACCGCCTCGTGCTTAAACTCGGCGGTAAACCGCCGTCGTGTCCGCTTCATGCGCCACCTCCGTTTCCAATGTAAACACCTTAAGTAGGTGTCCACGGAACCCGGGGCATTTCAGATTTTCGCACCGTATGACGCAGTTGTGACTGCAAAGGCATACTGCGCGGGTGCCGCATCTACGGACCAGTGAACCTGTCCAACTCTGCCAGTTCGGGAGTAGGCCAGATCCGCAATTGCCGATCAGCGACAAGCCTGAGTTGCTTCGCGGACTGATGTAGCCATGGCCATTCCAGTTGCGGTGGGTCTCGTCGTGTGTGGACTCGTGGTCATCCTGTGGATCCCGGGAAAAGACTGAAGCCTGTCGTCCGGGGAGGTCCAGACATGCAACAATCTGTTTGATTGGGACAAAAACCGTCCCGCTGCCTGTCATTCGCGATCGCAGGCGCGGCAATTCCAGTACCTTCCCTATACTGATGCGGAAATAGCTCTGGACAGGCCGGACGATGAACAGGTTCTTCGATTGGGTAGAGGCGCGCACAGGGCCACGCAACCCCGAGGTGACCCGCAGCTATGAATTCAGCGTACGCGAGCAGCAGGACGGCAGATACAGCATTGGCATTGGTGGACCGAGCGCGCCACGATTTGTCGGGCTCCTCCACGATCTTCCCGAATGGTTGGTGCCATGGGTGTTGGAATCGTCTAGACGAGGAACGGGCGTGCTGATCTGTGACCGTGGGCGATGGCGTATCGTGTCGCGCTGAACGAGGTGCGACAGAAGGTCCCGGGACACGTCCCACCGCTCAGGTAGAGAGTGGTGGGGTTTTGTTTGTGGGTAGAACAAGGTTGTTCGAAAGGCCAATGGGCTGAATACGCGTGAGTGTCGAAAATTCATTCACAACGCTGACCACACGGACCGCATGACGAACGGTCGCCGCAGCGTGGGAAGCACAGACCGAATGGGTGAAGCGATGAGACGCACCACGTCAGAACCGACGCACCGGTAGATCGGCACAGACCATCAGCTCACCATGGCTGGGGGGCTCTGGGGAATGACGCGGAGCTGACTACGCTGCTGCTTGTGGCCGCGCTCGCTCCCTGGACCATATGCGACAAATGGAGAGGCGGTCAGCCGTCACCAAGCACTATTGCCATTCGTACGACCAAAGGGCAATAATCAGAGATCAAGCCACACCCCACAAACCCGGGATGGGTTATATGGCAGGACTGCTCTCGTGGGGAGGCGCAGGAGTTTTTCTCTTTCTTGGCGCCGTTTTGCTGGTTGGCTGGGTCCTGTTGCAACGTGACCGCCAATCATAAACGTCAGACACCCCACCGCTCCTCTTGAGTGGTGGGGTTTTTGTTTGTGTGCCTGATCAAGGGGCCGGAGCACCCAAGAGACGAACCCTGTCTGCCCGGGAGGTCTCCACCCCACTCGAAATCACGGCGGAAAATGGTCATCGTCGTATGGCCGCAAATTCCAGCCCTTCCCAAATGCCGGAGAATCGGTCAACGCCGGGAATTGCAACACGCCCGCTATCTACGGAGTGTCATCCGGCTTGCCGTATTCATCACGCATGGCCCCCCATTTGAGGAGCCCATCGAGCACAGGACATAGTGCCTGTCCCCAG
>NZ_DASWXE010000056.1:0-28002 GCF_036405635.1 Gemmatimonas sp.
CGCTCAAGAAGGCCGACGAAGTCCTGCTGCACGCCACGCAGGGCATCTCGGTGCTGATCAGCGAGACCGGTATGGTGAACGTCGACTTTGCCGACGTCCGCACGGTCATGCAGAACGGCGGCTCGGCACTCATGGGCACCGGCATCGGCCGCGGGGAGAATCGCGCCAGCGAAGCTGCGCAGCAGGCCATCGCCTCGCCGCTGCTCGACAACGTGTCCATCTCCGGCGCCACGGGTGTGCTGGTGAACATCACTGGCGGCGAAGACCTCACGCTCGGCGAAGTGCACCAGATCAACGACATCGTGCACGACGCCGTGGGTGACGACGCCGAAATCATCTTCGGCGCCGTCCACGAGCCGGCCATGATGGGTGAGATCCGGGTGACGGTCATTGCGACCGGTTTTGATCGCTACGTGCAGGGAAGTCACACCACCGGCACCACCTCGTCCCAGGGTGGTTTTGCCCCTTCCGCTGGTGTGACGGCGGCTGCATCTTCCTTCCCGGCGGCTGCAGCCAAGGCACCGTCGGTGTTGCCGTTTCCCGCTCGTGAGCGTCCCGCTCCCGTGCGGCCTCCGGCCCCACCGGCACGACCGGCCTGGGAAGGAGCCCCACCCCGTCCACCCCGCGTCCAACCGCCGGCCGCGTCGTCCAGTGCTGAACTCGACGACATGGAAATCCCGACGTTCATACGGAGACAGATGGATTGACCGTCACGCGAACGCTGCTCGTTGCCGCTGGATGTTTGGGGATCGGAGCGGCGGTCATCGCACTGGGTCGTCCAGTTGAAGAACGCCCCGCGGCTGAAGTTCTGGCCTCGGGGCCTCGTGTCTCCTCTCGTTGGCGCACCACCGTCGATACGGTGCGCAAGGGTGAGCCGCTTTCGGTCGCGCTCCAGCGCGCCGGCGTCACCCCCCTGGAAGCCGCAGACGCGTTGCGCGCCGCTTCCGCCATCGATTCCCGGCGCATCCGCGCCGGCACCCAGATCACGACGCGCGTCGAACCCGATTCGGGCACGTCCGAGATCATCTTCCAGCTCGCCATCGACCGCATTGTCCGCCTGACGCGTGCCAGCGTTGGAGCCAGTGACTGGGTCGAGAAGGAAGAGCTGCTTCCTTGGACCACCGATACCGTGGTGGTGGGTGGGGTGGTCAACTCCACCCTCACGGCGGCTATTGCGGCCGGTGCCGACGCCTTCCCGGAGCGCGTGCGCACCGAGCTGGCCTACGCCCTCGCCGACATTCTCGAGTACCGCGTGGACCTGAGCCGCGACCTGCAAAAGGGCGACTCGGTACGGGTGCTGGTCGAGCGTCAGGTGGCACCCAATGGGATGGTCCGTCCGGGCAACATCATCGCCGCGCGGCTCAAGGTGGATGGTCGCTCCGTCGAAACGATGCGTTTTGCACAGGGCACACGGGCGTCGTACTTCGATGGGGAAGGCAAGTCCATGCGCGCCGCGTTCCTGCGTGCACCGCTCGCCTTCCGCCGCATCTCCAGCGTGTTTGGCCTGCGTCGCCACCCCATCCTCGGCGTGACCCGTGCCCATCAGGGCACCGACTACGCTGCGGCCGCGGGCACGCCAGTGCGCGCGCTGGGTGATGGCCGTGTCATCTTCGCTGGCTGGAAGGGTGGTTATGGCCGCGTCATCGAGATTCGTCATACCAACGGGTACGTGACGCGCTACGGACACCTGAAGGGCTTTGCCGCAGGGATCAAGGCGGGAACCAGCGTGGCCATTTCGCGCACCATCGGCTTTGTCGGTGCCACGGGTCTCGCGACTGCACCGCACCTGCATTTCGAAGTCCTCGTGGGCGGCAAGCACCGCGACCCGCGTGTGGCGCTGCGCAATGTCACCGGCGAACCATTGGCCGCCGCGCAGCGTGCCGAGTTCGCCGCACTCAAGGCGCGCCTCTTTGCGCAGCTTGATGCCGGACAGCCGACCCTCGCCATGCGTGGCGAGGGCGTGCGGGGCGCTGGCGACTGAACGTTACCTGACCGGGTAGACGTAGATGCATGACGGGGCGGGAGCGCTGTTCGACTCTCGCCCCGTCCCCTTTTTTCTGACCGTCCGCTTCGTGAGTTTACCTGCGTGATTCGCTGGATCATCGCCATCGCGTTGGGCCTTCTGGCCGCCTGGCTCGCCTATGGGCGCGGCCAGGGCGGCGTTTCGTCGCTTACCGGACGGTGGGGGCTGGCCGCATTGCGCGGACTGGCCGTGACCATCGTCGCGGCGTTGCTCGTTGGCGCGCCATCGGGGCGCGCAAAGCCCTTGCCGGCATTGCTGGCCATCGATGCCTCTGCGTCGTGGCGGCGTGCGGCAGGAGATGAGAGCACGGCCGTTCGTGCGTGGCGCACGCGTCTGACGGACAGCGTGATCCCTTCCGTTGGAGCGGACGCTCCGCTGGTGTTCATCGGTGATTCGTTGCGTGAAGGCACGCACGACGATATCGGCCGCTGGTTCCCCAACGACGTCGCGTCGCGCGCACGTGCAGCGGTCGATCGTGCGGCCTCGATGGGACGTTCGCTGGTGCTCGTGACGGACGGTGAACTCGACGACGCCGACGTGCTGGCCGAATCGCCGGCCGGATCGCGTGTGGTCACGATGAACAGCGGCACGCCGCATCGTGATGTCGCGGTGGCAGATCTCACCGCGCCTTCCACCGCGACGGCGGCTGATACCATCTCTGTGGCGGCTACGCTGGTGGCCGGTGGTGTGGCGACGCCCGACGGTACACTGGCTGTACTGCTGGACGGTGCGGAAGTGGCGAGTGTGCCGGTGCCGGCGCTCGCGCCCTTCGCCAGCACCCGCGTGACCGCCGCCGTGACGATGCCGCGCGGCGCGCGCATTGCATTGCTACAGTCGGTGGTGCGTGTCGCGGCCGATGCGGAAGCACGCAATGACACGCTCACGGTGGCGATCGATGTCGGCGACCGTCCCACGGCCGTGTTTCTCTCCACCGCGCCGGACATCGATGTGCGTGAAGCGCTGACCGTGCTGCGTGGTTCGCTCGATGTGCCAACGCGTGCGTACCTCCGTGTCGCACCCAATGTGTGGCGCGTGGAAGGCTCACTCACACCGATCAGCGAGAGTGAAGTACGTGATCGGGCCGCTGCCGCCGGCATGTTGGTCGTGCATGGGGATACGAGCTGGCTTGGACCACGCACCTCGGCTGTTGCGCGAGCGCTGTGGGTCCCGGCGCCGCCAACGACGATCGCCCGTGCCGGTGAACTGACGCGCACACCGGAGTGGTACGCCACGTCGGCGCCGGCGTCACCGTTGATGTCGGCGCTCACCTCGTTGCCGTTCGATTCTCTTCCGCCGGTGACGCTGGCCGGTCCGGCGGTACCTGCCGGTTCAACCACCTCCACGGCGGTGCTCACGGCGCGGCTGGGAAAGCGTGGTGACCCCGTGCCGGCTATCGCGGCGCGTGAGGAACGTGGCACGCGCGCCGTGATCATCTCCGGCTCCGGCTATGCAGGATGGGCATTGCGTGGTGGACGGACCCGCGAGGCTTTCACGGCGCTGTGGGGCGCGATCTTTGATTGGGTGGCTGCAGGTCGTGGCGACGTACGCGCGGCGCGGCCGGTGGCCGGTCTGACACGAGCCGGCGAGCCGGTGCTCTGGCGACGTGGTGGGGCCGATACGCTGGTCGCTGTCGCCATCACAAAGCGCGGCGCCGCCCCGTCGGCCGATGCCACCACGGATTCCCTCACCCTCACCTTTCCGTCGCGCAGCTTCGATATCGCGTCGGCACCATTGCCCGCCGGTGTGTACGATGTGCGTACGGCGGGTGGCAGCAGCGTTCTGGTCGTGAACGCGTCACGCGAATGGGTGCCTCGAGCGCCCACCGTGTCCGCGGGCAATGCCACACGCAGTGCCTCCAACTCCACCGCTCCGCGCCTTGTCGATGCTGGCTGGCCGTTCCTGCTCGCGCTGCTGCTCCTGTGCGGCGAGTGGATCGGTCGTCGCGCCGCTGGCCAGCGATAGATCAGTACCGGGACACGGGCTGCCGGCTTGAGGCCAGTGGCATTCTCCAAACCCGCACCCCCGAACCCCACCACCGCATTTCCCAATGTCGCGACTTTTTCGCCGTAAAGATGATGTCCCGAAGCGCTCGCTCTGGCAGCGCGTCAAGGACATCGTGCGCACCGACGTCACGGTGCTGTTCAAGGGTGTCGACGAGGGGTCGCTCGAGGCGCTGGAAACGCTGCTCATCGAGTCGGATTTTGGCGTGCCCACATCGCTCGCGCTGGTGGCCGAAGTCGAACGGTTGCACAAGCGTGGCGAAGTGAAGACCGAGGCACAGTTCCGTCAGGCTCTTGCCGATGGGGTGGCCAACGCGCTGCGGACCGGCAATGCCGATCCCGCCATGGCGGTGGCCGCCACGGGACCGACGGTATTGCTGGTGATCGGCGTGAACGGCGCCGGCAAGACCACGTTCATTGGCAAGCTGGCTGCGCAGTACCGCGCACAGGGCAAGCGTGTGCTGGTGGGTGCTGCCGATACGTTCCGCGCCGGTGCGATCGATCAGCTTCGTGTATGGGCCGAGCGATCGGGTGCCGAGTTCGTTGGCGGCAAGCCTGGCTCAGATCCCGCGGCGGTTGCTTTCGACGCCGTGGATGCCGGTATCGCCCGCAACATGGACCTCGTCATCGTCGACACGGCCGGAAGACTGCACACGAGTGACGACCTGATGACAGAGCTGCGCAAGATTCATCGTGTCATCGGCAAGCGCCTGCCAGAAGCGCCGCACGAAATCCTGCTCGTGCTCGACGGCACCATCGGTCAGAACGCGTTGTCACAGGCCCGTACGTTCTCCAGCGCGGTGCCCGTGTCGGGTGTGGTGGTCACCAAGCTCGATGGCACCGCCAAGGGCGGTATCGTGGTGGCTGTGCACGAGGCGCTCAATGTGCCCATCAAGTTCGTGGGCGTCGGCGAGCAGGTGGGTGATCTCGAACCGTTCGATGCCGACGTGTACGCCAGGGAGCTGGTCGAAGCCTGAGCGGGGGATATCGTGCGCGTGTGGTCCTGGTCATCGGATAAATGACCGACGCCTCCGGACGTGGTGGTGATCGGCGCGCGCCGTTTCGGGATCCCTCCCGTACGCCGTCACGCCGCCCTCCACAGCTCACTCTCGAAACACCGGTCACCTACCTCAAGGGCGTAGGGCCGGCGCGGGCGCTCACGCTCGCGCGTCTTGGCATCACCGTGGCCGGCGATCTGCTGCGCCATGTGCCGCACCGCTACGAAGACGCGTCCACCGTCACGCCCATCAACGATGCCGCAGTCGGGGCCGATGTCACGGTGTTGGGTCAGGTCATCGCCAAGGGCGTGCTGCCCACACGGAAAGGACTGCGTGTCTTCCAGGTGGTCATCCAGGACAGCAGTGGGCTGATCGAAATCGCCTGGCCCGGCCAACCGTTCCTCGATCGCACGATCAACAAGGGCGACTGGCTGCTGTGCACGGGTCCGGTGCGGTTCTACCACGGTCGTCGTCTGCAGCCGCGCGAGTTCGTGAACCTCGGACCCGACGAGGAAGGCACCGGCGGCGGACGGGTGCTGGCCATCTATCCGGCCACTGAAGGGCTCTCGGTGCGCATGTTGCGCACGCTGGTGCATCAACACCTCGACGCGCTGCTGCCGCTGGTGCAGGAGCCGTTGCCCGCCGACGTGCTGCGCGAAGCCGACGTGCCACCGCTGCGCGAGGCGCTGCGCATGGTGCATCGCCCCGCTTCGGTGGCCGAAGCAGAGCAGGGACGCGCGCGGCTCGCCTTCGAGGAGCTGCTGTGTGTGCAGGTCCTGCATCGACGCGCGCACCTGCTGGCACGCGAAGCGCGCACGGGACGTGTGCTGCGTAGCCGCCGCACGCTCACCACGCGCTTGCGTGAGCAACTGCCGTACGCGCTCACCAACGCGCAGGTGCGCGCCGTGCGCGAGATCGCCACGGACATGGGCAGCCCCTGGCGCATGCATCGCCTGCTGCAGGGCGATGTGGGCGCCGGCAAAACAGTCGTCGCACTGTTCGCCGCACTCATCGCGATGGAGAACGGCGCGCAGGCTGCACTCATGGCGCCCACCGAACTGCTCGCCGAACAGCATGTGCGTGGCATGACCACGTTGCTTGCGCCACTGGGCATCACACCGGTATTGCTCACAGGCCGGCTGTCGGCCGCCGATCGGCGCCAGGCACTCGCCACGATTGCCGGCCCTGAGCCCACACTCGTGGTGGGCACCCATGCGTTGCTGCAGTCGGACGTGACGTTCGGAAATCTCGGGCTCTGCATCATCGACGAGCAGCATCGCTTCGGTGTCGAGCAGCGCGCGGTGCTCGGCGACAAGGGCGCCGGCACCGATGTGCTGCTCATGACGGCCACACCTATTCCGCGGTCGCTGGCCCTCACACTGCACGGCGATCTTGATGTGAGTGTGCTCGACGAGCGTCCACCGGGACGGCAGCCCATCACCACCGTTGTGCGCAAGGAATCTGCACGCGACAAGGTGTTTGCGTTCGCCGCCAGTGAACTCGATGCCGGGCACCAGCTGTACATCGTGTACCCGCTCATTGAGACCAGCGAGAAGATCGACCTCAAGGCGGCGACGACGATGTTCGAGGCGCTCACCGCTGGTCCGCTCGCCGGGCGCGAGGTGGCATTGTTGCATGGACGCATTCCCGCCGAGGAACGGGATGCCATCATGCGGCGCTTCCGGGACGGGGACATTCACGCCCTGGTGTCCACCACGGTGATCGAGGTGGGGATCGACGTGCCCAACGCCAGCGTGATGATCATCGAGCACCCGGAACGGTTCGGGCTTTCGCAGCTCCACCAGCTCCGGGGGCGGGTGGGACGTGGTCAGGCCCGCTCCTATTGCATCCTGCTGGGCGATGTGGGAGGTGAGGCTGCCGAACGTCTCGAGCTGTTCGCCTCCACCGAAGACGGCTTCGAGATCGCGCGGGCCGACCTCCGATTGCGAGGCATGGGCGACCTGTTCGGCGCCAGGCAGCACGGCGACCCGGCATTCAAGGTGGCCGACCTGCTGCGCGACGAGGCACTACACGACACGGCCCGCTTGGTGGCCGATCGCTTGCTCGAGGAAGACCCGGAGCTCGAACGGCCGGCCCATGCCGGGCTCAAACAGCTGCTCACGGTGGGATATGCCCGGGCCCTCGACCTCTTCCGGGTGGGCTAGGCAAGACTTTTTCCCCCACCAATCGTCCTTTTCCTGGAGGCCGAGCATGGCGGACTGGTGTGGAGCGCGCGAAATTTGCGGGCTCACATCGAGTTCTGGGGAAAGCCCAGCGGATCCAAAGTTTTCAGGAGATGCCTGGCGTACCGATTGAGTCGTGCGAAGACGCTCGCTCTCGGAGACAGGCTTACAGGCGCATTCCGCGATCGAGGGGTCGTGCCCGGTCCGTCCAGACTACGCAGGCGATCAATCATTGCGGCGCTGCTGACATTTGTCGGCGCGTTGCTGCTTGGCGTGGCATTCGATCGCTGGTACAGCGAATCACTGGTCGAGCGGGAACGTGAGCGCGTGCGTTCGTACGTGGCCCCGTACGCTGTGGCCATCGAAGGCGTGTTCAACCGCCATGTGGGTCGATTGGCCGGTCTGGTGGCTTTTGTCGACGCCCAGCCGACCGTGTCGTCGATGCACGCTGCATTTCCCACCATTGCCGAAGGACTACGCGCGGCGGCCCCCGGGCTGCGCGCGCTGCAGCTCAATCGTGGCGGTCGCATTGCGGCTACGTTCCCGAGCGCAGATTCCTCACGATTGCTCGGCTACAACCTGCTCAGCGACCCGCGCGCCGAGATCCGCGACGATGTGCGGCGCGCCATGGATTCCGACCACATGGTGATCAGTGGGCCGCTCGCGCTGCTGCAGGGCGGGGTGGGGCTCATACTGCGGCAGCGTGTGTCCAACGTGCGCGCCGGCTTTCCTGATCTCGTCACCATGGTGCTCGACCTCGGCCCGCTGTTCGAGGAGGCTGATGGTGCCGCGGTGCCCGCCACGGTGCACACCGTCCTGCTTGACCGGCGCGGACACGAGCTGCGCGGCGATGTCTCCGACGTGACCGAGCCGACGATGACACCGGTCCGTATTGGTGACGGTGATTGGACGGTGCTGGCTTCACCAGCGGATGGGTGGGCCAATGCGGTGGCCGCCGACCTGCGCCCTACACGGGCCGCGACGGCGCTCATCATCGTGCTGCTGACATCGCTCGCGTTTGGCGTGGTGGGTCGGCAGGAGTTGCTGCGCGAGGCCGTGGCCGGGCGCACCCGTGAGCTGGCGCGCGCCAATGACGACCTGCGTCGCGAGGGCGAAGAGCGCCTGCAGCTCGAGGAACGCCTGCTGCACTCGCAGAAGATGGAAGCGGTTGGCACGCTGGCTGGTGGTATTGCGCACGACTTCAACAACCTGCTCACAGCCATCGTGGGCTTTACGCAGTTGTCCGAACAGCAGGTGGTGGCGCTGCAGAACGCGCTGGCGGGTTCGGCGGAATCCGATCGTCTCACCGAGCTGCGTCAGGACCTCACTGAGATCCTCAAGGCCGCCGATCGTGCGTCGCTGCTCACCGCACAGTTGCTCACCTTCAGCCGACGGCAGACCATCACACCATCACGCGTGAACCTGAATGGCACGGTGCACGACATTCAGCGCATGCTGCGTCGTCTCATCGGCGAACAGGTCACGTTGGTCACGGAGGCGGCCGAGCAGCCGCTGCCTGTCATGGCCGACAGTGGGCAACTGGCGCAGGTGGTGGTGAACCTCGTGGTGAATGCCCGCGACGCGCTGCCCTACGGCGGCACCATCCGCGTCACCACGCGCGCGCTCGATATCGAGAGCGCCAGCGATGCGCCGTTCGCCGGCCTCCCGGCCGGGCAGTGGGTCATGCTGTCCGTGCAGGACAATGGCATGGGGATGACGCCGGACATCGTGGCGCGCATGTGGGAGCCATTCTTCACCACCAAGCAACTCGGCGACGGTACGGGACTTGGCTTGAGCACGGTGCACGGTATCATCACGCAGGCGGGCGGACATGTGTTCTGCGAAAGCGTGGAGGGTCGCGGTACCACCGTCACGCTCGTGCTGCCCCGACTTGCGCACACCTTTGAAGACGTAGCCGAACCTGCGCCGGTGGCGGCGCGCGCCGATGGCGAGATGGTGCTGGTCGTAGAAGACGAAGCCGGCCTGCGCCGTCTCGTGTCGGAGATTCTGCGCCGGAAGGGTTATCAGGTGCGCGTGGCACAGGACGGTGCCGATGCCCTCGAGCAACTCGCGACAGGCTTCACGCCGGATCTCGTGCTCACCGATGTGGTGATGCCGCGAATGGGAGGGCGCGAACTGGCAGAAGTCATTGCCGAACGCGGCTGGCCGCTGCCGGTGTTGTTCATGTCCGGCTATCAGGCCGGTGAAGAGCTGCCGGATGACGAGGAGCATGCGTTCATCGGCAAACCCTTCACGCCCGAGGCGCTGGTCGCCCGCGTGCGCAACGTACTGGTGCCACGCGCCTGACCTGGTGGTCGTCCGCGCCCCTCAGAGGCGGCGCATGGTCGTGACGAGTTGTTCGAGGTGTTCGAGATACCGGTCAAACGCCTGTCGGCCGTCGGCCGTGAGGCGATACGACGTGCGCGGTGTACGACCCGCGAACTCTTTGGTGCACACGAGATAGCCGGCATCTTCGAGCTTGCGGGCATGCACGCTGAGATTGCCGTCGGTGAGCTGCAGCAGGTCGCGCAACTCGGTGTGCGTGCGCGATTCCCCGCTCGCCAGCGCGGTGACGATCGCGAGACGCGCCCGCTCATGAATGAGCCCATCGAGGGCGGGGATCTGGCCTACCATCTCTCCATCGATCGCCTGCAACGTCGGCGCACGAACCGGTTCCGGAGTGGAACGTTGTTCGTTTGCGTCGTCGCTGCCCGGGCGGGCAAGCTTGCGATTGGCACGAGCGCCCATGTGTCTATCAACCTCCGTACCGGCGACGCACGATCTCGCCGGTGATCAGGTGCCCCACGCCAAAACCGATCGCCATCATCACGTCCTGCCACGGCTGCGGCAGCACCGCGGCGATGGCCGCACAGACCAGCAACGACATCCCGAAGCGTGGCACCACACTGGCGGTGGACACCGCGCCCGCCGCGAGCACGCCCACACCGTAGCAGCCGAGCCAGATCGGCACGAGCAGCGTCCAGCTGGTGGCCTGCCATGCCGCCACGGTGAGCACGAGGCCGAGCAGCAGCGGTGGGAGCAGTCCGCGGCTGAACCGCTTGGCCGCGCCGCTGTCGAGCGGCTGTCCACGTCGTCGCGCCTTGCGCACCACCGCCACGGCCCCAATGGCGCAGGCCACCACCGCGGCACCAACCCAGACCATCATCCACCGATCGATGCCGGGTTGGACACGGGCGAACCAGGCGGCTCCGAGGGCGACCGTTCCCATCCCGATGCCGCCCAGTCCCGGCACTGCCGAGAAATTCTCCGACCGGTCGAGGACCTGCCGCACATAGGCCAGATCATCAGCGGCGCGATTGCCGATCGAGGAAACCGAAGACATGTCGAAATGTCAGCGGGCGGAGTTGACGGGTCAAGTCCTTTGTAGTGCAAAGGCGTGTTGAAGTGTCCCGGTGCCGTCCGTAGCTTGCCACCCTCTTCGTCCTCCCACCCACGTCTCATGCGACTCGATTCCACCCGGATCGCCGACCTGCAGCATCATGTCGGCCAGACCGTCACCGTTCGCGCTTGGATCACCCACCTGCGATCCAAGGGGAAGCTGGGGTTCGCGGTGGTGCGCGACGGCACGGGCATCATGCAGGCGGTGGTCGTGAAGGCCGAAGTCCCGGAAACGGCGTGGGAGGCGTTCGGGCATCTGTCGCAGGAGTGCAGCGTGGCGCTCACCGGCGAGGTGCGCGCCGATGCCCGTGCGCCGGGCGGTTTTGAGATGGGCGTCAAGCAGCTCGAACTCATTGGGGCGAGCCCACTCGACTATCCCATCCAGCCCAAGGAGCACGGCGTCGACTTCCTGCTCGACAACCGCACATTCTGGCTGCGCAGCCAGCGCCAGGTGGCCATCATGCGCGTGCGGCATGAACTCGAGCAGGCGGTGCACGACTTCTTCTATACGCGCGACTTCGTACGCTGCGACACGCCGATTCTCACGGCGGCCATTGGCGAACGCGCGGGCCTGTTCGGTACCGAGTACTTCGACGAAGGCACGGCATACCTGGCGCAGACGGGCCAGCTGTATGGCGAAGCACTCGCGGCGGCCATGGGTCGCATCTACACGTTCGGCCCCACGTTCCGGGCCGAGAAGAGCAAGACGCGCCGGCATCTCACCGAGTTCTGGATGATCGAACCGGAGATGGCGTGGTACGACCAGGACGACAACATGGATCTCCAGGAGGAATTTGTTCGCTACCTCGTGGAGCGTGTGCTGGAACGTCGCCAGGAAGAACTCAAGGTGCTCGAGCGCGATACGAGCAAGCTCGATTGTGTCTCGCAGCCGTTCCTGCGTCTCGACTACACCGATGCCGTGGCCTTTGCGCAGAGCAAGGGCAGTGATATCAAGTGGGGCGATGATCTCGGCGCCCCCGACGAAGCCCTCATCGTGGACGAGCACCAGCGCCCGGTGTTCGTGGTGAACTATCCGAAGGAAGCCAAGGCCTTCTACATGAAGGAGAACCCGGCCGATCCGCGCACGGTGCGCTGTGCCGATCTGCTCGCACCGGAAGGTCGCGGTGAAATCATCGGTGGTTCACAGCGTGAGGACGACTACGAAAAAATCCTCGCCCGCCTCACGCACGAAGGTCTGCCGGTCGAAGCGTATGGCTGGTACCTCGACCTGCGCCGCTATGGCACGTTCACGCACTCGGGCTTTGGTCTGGGTCTCGAGCGTACCATTGCGTGGATCTGCGGCATCGAACACATCCGCGAGTGCATCCCGTTCCCGCGCATGATGGGCCGCCTCACGCCGTGATGTCGCGTGAGTTCAGCCCGCACGCTCTTCGGCCTTGACCGCGTCCCAATAGTGGTCCTGCTCGTCGAGCGTGAGGGTGCTGAGCGTCTTGCCATCGGCCTGGGCAAGACGCTCCATCGTCGCGTAACGGCGCACGAACTTGGCATTGGTGCGATCAAGCGCGAGCGAGCCGTGCACGCCGGTCTTGCGGCACAGGTTCACCACTGCAAACAGCAAGTCGCCCAGCTCCGCTTCCAGCGCGTCCTGATCACCCACGGCGCCGGTGGCGGGATCGATCAGGCTTGCCACTTCGTCCATCTCCTCGCGCACCTTGGCGAGTGGTCCAAGCGCGTCCGGCCAATCAAAACCCACACCCGCCGCACGATCCTGCAGACGATGCGCGCGGTGCAACGACGGTAGGCCTGCGGGCAGACCGTCCTCCAGCGTGGAGCGCTTGGTCTTGGCGGCCTTCATCGATTCCCACGAACGCTTCACGCCGTCGCCGTACAGGTGCGGATGGCGCGCATGCATCTTCGCGATGAGTGCCCCGGCCACATCCTGCATGCCAAACGCTCCACGCTCCTCGGCCACCACGCTGTGAAACAGCACCTGCAGGAACAGGTCGCCCAGTTCATCGCGCAGCACCGCGTCATCGCCCTGAGCGATCGCGTCGTCCACCTCGTGCGCTTCTTCGATGAGATAGGGACGCAGCGAAGCGTGCGTTTGCACGCGGTCCCAGTCACACCGCGCGCGCAAATCACGCATGAGCGCGAGCGCGTCGTCGAGAGAGCGGGGGGCCGGGGCTGGGGGCGATGCATGCGCCGCGCTGTCAGCGGCTGAGGCGTGGTCGTCGCTCACGGGAGTCGGACAGGAGGTGACGCGCACCCCGCGAGACGCTGGGTGCATTCCGTAGACTAGTCTCCCGCGTGGCCACACAGGAGTAGTACTGGAGTCGTGAGGCGAGTTCTTCGAGGGGCCGGAGAGTGGCCCCCCTCTGCCAGTACGTTTACCATTGGGCATGACTCGCCAGGACCGAGCGTGGCTCGACGTGGATGGGAGCGCGCTTCGGCACAACCTGTCGGTGCTGCAGCGACATGCGCGCGTCCCCCTGCTGCCCATGGTAAAGGCTGACAGCTACGGACTGGGCGCCATCGGCGTGTGCCGGGCACTGGGCGTCCCGTTTGAGGGCGATACGCCAACGGTGCGGCCGGAGGTTGAAGCGCCCTGGGGCGTGGGGATCGCTTCGCTCGACGAAGCGGAGTCGTTGCGTGCTGCGGGCTGTGCCGGCCGTATTCTCTGTGCTACGCCCCTGCTGGCTCGGGAACTGCCGCGTGCCCACTCTCTGTCTGTGCGACCCGCGTTGCATCGCGCAGAAGATATCGCGGCATGGCGGTCGCTCTCCGATGCCGGCACTGCTGCAGCGCCGTATCACCTCTCCATCGACACGGGCATGGCCCGCGCGGGTGCGCGCTGGGACACCGTGGCCGCGCTGCGCGAGGCCATTCAGGCGGTACCACCGGAAGGCGTATTCACGCACTTCCATTCGGCCGACGAATCGCTGCCCTCACGCGATCAGCAGGATGAGCGCTTCGATGGCGCGCTGGCCCTGCTGCGGGATGTGCTGCCCGCGCAGGTGATCGAACACCGGGACAACAGCGGGGGCATCGTCAGCCGCACGGTGGGGTCGCCGGGTCATCTGGCCCGACCCGGCATCGCCTTGTACGCCGGCATGTTCACCGCCGAGCTTGGGCTCCGGCAGGTGGCGCACCTCCGGGCTCGCGTGATCGACGTGCGCGACGTACAGCCCGGTGAGTCGGTGAGCTACGGTGCCACCTGGACCGCGCCGGGTACTCACCGCGTGGCTACGCTCTCAGCGGGCTACGCTGATGGATATCGTCGGCATCTTTCCAACGTCGGCGAGGTACTTATCCACGGCACCCGATGTCCGGTCGTCGGACGGGTGACGATGGACATGACCATGGTGGACGTTACGGGGCTTGGCTGTGAGCCCGGCGACGTCGCCACGATGGTGGGCGGGGACGGCGAGCAGATGTTGACCGCCGAGTCGGTGGCAGAGCGGGCTGGCGTGTCTCCGTACGAGCTGTTGGTGGGACTGCGAATGCGAGTTCCAGCAATCCACCACGATGTCTTGGATTCTTCCTCAAGAGGTACGTCTTGAACGCTGAGCGTCGCGCGCTGGTGATCGTGCTGGACGGGGTGGGGTGCGGGGAAGCTCCCGACACGGCCGCCTATGGCGACCTCGGCAGCGATACCCTGGGCAACGTCGCGAAAATCGCCGGCGGGCTCGAAGTTCCTAATCTGCAACGACTTGGCATCGCCAACGCGACCGTCGTGCCGGGTCTCGTGCCCGTCGAGCATCCCATTGGTGCCTACGGGGTCATGCTGCCGCGCTCGGCCGGCAAGGATTCCACAACGGGGCATTGGGAGATCGCGGGCCTGCATCTGGCCACGCCGTTCCCCACGTATCCGCATGGATTCCCGCCTGAGGTGCTGGAGGCCTTCAGCAGAGCCACCGGCCGTGGGGTGATCGCCAATACGGTGGCCAGCGGCACGGCGGTCATTGCTGATTTTGCCGAAGAGCAGCGGCGCACTGGGTCGTGGATCGTGTACACGTCGGCCGACTCCGTTTTTCAGGTGGCGGCCCACGAGGAATGGATTCCGCTCGGGGAGCTGTATCGGGCCTGCGAGATTGCGCGCGAACTGCTGGTGGCACCGCACGACGTGTCCCGGGTGATTGCCCGTCCGTTCGTGGGAGAGGCCGGTCAGTGGCGCCGCACGCCGAACCGCCGTGATTTCTCGATCGCGCCACCGGGGGAAACGCTGCTTGACGTGTTGGAGCAGGCAGGCATTCCACGCCACGGGGTCGGCAAGGTTGACGACCTGTTCGCGGGGAGGGGGATCACCGCGCAGCACACCAGCGACAACGCCGAGGGGGTCGCGGCGATCCAATCGTGGCTGGAAAACACGCCACATGGGTTCTGCTTCGCCAATCTGGTAGATTTCGACCAGCTGTTCGGCCATCGCAACGATGTGCCGGGCTTTCGGGGGGCGCTCGAGGCGTTCGATCGTGCGCTCCCTTTGTTGCTTGCTGCCCTGAAGGAGGACGACCTGCTGTTCATCACCGCCGATCACGGCAACGATCCCACGACACCGTCCACGGACCATGCGCGCGAGCGTGTGCCGTTGTTGGTGGCGGGGGCGCACGTGCGTGGTGGCTCGTTGGGCGTGCGGGATACGTTCTCGGATCTCGGGGCTTCCGTGGCGCATTGGTTCGGACTCGAGTGGCGCGGACGCGGCACGTCGTTCCTGCCGGAACTGCTGCACGCGTGATGGCGTCACTGCCTTCTTCGAAGGACATGACGTTGCCGTCGGTGCATGCACATCTGCGCGCGGCGGCGGATGCGGCCCGTGCACATGCGTGGGCGCCGTACTCGCACTTTCCGGTTGGCGCGGCACTCGAGACGGAAGACGGTCGTGTGTTTGCGGGATGCAACGTGGAGAACGCGTCGTATCCGGCGGGCACGTGTGCGGAACGGGTGGCGCTGGGGACGGCCATCGCAGCGGGCGCACGCCGGTTTGTGCGCGTGGTGATCACATCGCAACAGCAGGATCCGACGCCGCCCTGCGGCATCTGTCGTCAGGCACTGGTGGAATTCGCCCCAGCGCTGGAAGTCTTCGCCGTCGCGCCCGATGGGCGCACGGCTCGTTGGTCGCTGGCGGAGTTGTTGCCAGCGCCGTTCACGCCTGCTTCGCTCGAGAATGTTTGAGGGCGGTCGTTGGAGGGCCCCGCAGTGGCGCGGCCCCATGTTGTTGCTCACCCTCTGCGCCGTGGTACTCTCTGCGGCGGCATGCGGTGAATCACTCGACGGTGGTGCCGCATGTCCGGCGCTGTGCCCGTCGCCTTCGCAGGAGTTCCGCGACACGACCTTCGAGGCCGTGGTGCAGGATACGTCTGTCAGCGGCTTCCCCACGCTTGGGTTGTCGACGCTGATGCTGCTGGCGAACCGGCCCGACACGGTGGTGACGCGCGGCGTACTGCGCTTCGATGTGCTGGCCACGTCGTTCTACCCGAATGGCACCGGCGCCCTCGATTCGATTACTACGGTCGACTCGGTGTATCTGAGGCTGCCGCTCGACACCACCGGGCGCCGCGGGACCGCACCGGTGACGCTCGAAGTGTTCGATGTGGACACGACGGCCAGTGACTCGGTGACAGCGGTGGTCTCCTCGCTGTTCCGCGCCGACCGCCGCATCGGCTCCATCACCGTCATCCCGAGCCTGACCAGCGACACGCTGCGGGTGCCGATCAGTCGCACGGTGGTGCAGCAGAAGATCGCTGGCAAGAAACCGCTGCGCGTGGGCCTGCGGCTCTCCGGCGGCGCCGGACAGTTGCGTCTGGTCGCATTCACGTTCAGCACCGGGGCGCCCACGCTGCGCTACGACGCGTCTACGGACACCACGTATTCGCCGATCACCGTAGCCACGAACACATCGATCGCCAACGCCACGGTCGACGTCAATCTGGCATACCAGGTCTACACGATCGTGGACAAGGGCTCACCAGCGGCAGGACCGGATGCGCTGGTGGTGGGTGGGTATCCCGCGTATCGCAGCTACCTGCGATTTGCCGTGCCGCGTCGCATCACGGACTCCAGCACCATCGTGCGCGCCGAGTTGTTGCTGACCCAGCGCCGAAGCACCTTTGCCAATGCCGCCGACTCGGTGGCGATCGTGGCGTTGGTGCCCACGACAACGGGCGCGGTGGTCGACATGCGCCGCATCCTCGACCTCTCTGCCGACGGTATGTTCGCTTCTATCGACACGACGCGACTGGTGCCGAGGGACAGCGGGCTCAAGGCCATCAACGTGCTGACGCTCGCGCGTTCGTGGGCCTTGCTGCCGACTGACGTGCCGCGCGCACTGGCATTCCGTATCAATCGTGAGGGCGCCCAGCCGTCCGAACTCCGGTTCTTCAGCAGCAAGGCAACGCAGTCATCGCTGCGTCCGCGTCTGCGCATCACCTACCTCCCGCGCGCGGACTTCGCCCTGCCATGATGCCTTCTTTCATGCACCGCGTCCGCATGCGCAGCGCCGAAGCCAGTGGTTTTTCTGCCGGTGCTGCTGCCACGACCGTCGCTGCCGTGTTCTGCCTGAGTGCGACGCCACTTGCCGCCCAGGGGTCGTTGGGCAGTCTGGGCTTCGGATATCCCGTGGGTGGAGTCAGCGTTCGAACGGCCGGCACGGCCGATGCCTTTGCCGACTTCGACGCGCTCTCTCCCCGCAATCCGGCCGCCATTGGTGGTCTGCAGCGCATGGTGCTGAGCGCGCAGACGGAACCCGAATACCGTTCGCTCAGCTTCAACGGCACCCAGGAACGCACCACCATCCAGCGCATCCCGCTGATCGCGGTGCTCTTCCCGTTCCGTCGTGGATTCGCGTTGGGTCTCAGCGCGTCGAGTTTTCTCGATCGTTCGTACAGCATGCTCACCACGGGCACCGCGCTGATCGAAGGGGTTCCGGTGTCCACCAATGATCGCCTCGATATCCGTGGGGCCATCGGTGACATGCGGGCCGCCGTGGGCTGGCAAATCAACTCACGCTTCAAGATTGGCGTGGGTGGCCACCTGTACACGGGAGAGAACGTCGCCGTTCGTGAACGGAAGTTCGCTGACACGCTCTCGTTCGGCAGTGTGCTCGACTCCTCGCGTGTGAACTACTTTGGCACGGCACTGTCGGTGGGTGGCGAGGTCCGCGTACTCAAGGGCCTAGCCGCCGTCGGATCCTATCGCAAGGGCAACACCTTCAAGTCCCGCGTACGCGATTCCGTGCGCACCACGGCCGACGTGCCGGATCGTGTTGGCCTCGGCCTGCGATACGATGGCATTGCGGGCACGACGCTTGCCGTCGGCATGGAACAGGTGAAGTGGACCAACATGGCCGCATTGGGCACCGGACTGTCGACCACGCACGACGCCAATAACCTGCATGCCGGGATCGAAGTGCAGGGGCCGCAATTCCGTGGCTCGCCGATTTTCCTCCGCGCCGGATACGCACGCAACGAACTGCCGTTCAGTGTCTCCGCCGAGCGAGTGAAGGAGACGCGCTTCTCCACGGGCGTCGGTCTGCCGATCGCGCGCGACGCGGCGACGTTCGATATCTCGGTGCAGCGCGCCAATCGGGCGCTCGCCAACAGCGGCGCCAAGGAATCGGCGTGGCTGCTGGGCTTCGGCCTGCAGATCCGTCCCTGAGGCCCAGATGTCCGAAGTTGAGCAGTTGGCTGACCCGGCAACGGGAGGCGACGTGACGACCAAACCGACGGTGTACATCGAGACCTATGGCTGCCAGATGAATGTGGCAGACTCGGAGCTCATGTACGGTAAGCTGGCCGCCAATGGCTATGCACCGGTGGACGCGCCCGATGGGGCGGACGTCATTCTCGTCAACACGTGCGCCATCCGCGAGAACGCCGAGACGCGCGTGATTGGTCGCCTCGGCGAACTCCGTCGGTACATGAAGCCCGGCACGATTGTGGGTGTGACGGGGTGCATGGCACAGCGTCTCGGACCGCGGGTGCTCGAGCAGGCGAAGCATGTGTCGCTGGTGGTGGGGCCGGATGGCTACCGCGCACTGCCGGCGTTGCTCGATGGCGCACGTCGTGGTGAGAAATTCACGGCCACCGACTTCGACCTCGAGGAACACTACGAGGACGTCGTCGCCCGCCGGTTCGAAGGCGTGAAGGCGTGGATCCCGGTGCAGCGCGGTTGCGACTATCGTTGCACCTACTGCATCGTGCCGTTCACGCGCGGCCCGGAACGCAGCCGCAAGTTGGACGATGTGGTGCGTGAAGTGCGGCAGGTCGTGGAGCAGGGGCTCAGTGAAGTCGTGCTCCTTGGGCAGACGGTCAATTCGTACACCGACGGCACACACGACTTCGCCGACCTGTTGCGTGCGGTGGGTGCGGTGGATGGCATCCGGCGTGTGCGCTACACCAGCCCCCACCCGAACGACTTCAGCGACCGCGTCATCGAGGCCATGGCCACGGTGCCGACAGTGTGTGAGCACATCCATCTGCCCATGCAGAGTGGCTCCACGAGCATGCTCAAGCGGATGCTGCGCCGCTATTCCCGTGAGGAATACCTCGAGTGCGTGGCCCGAATGCGGGCGGCCATTCCGGGACTCGCGCTGACCACCGACATCATTGTCGGTTTTCCGGCCGAAACCGACGAGGAGTTCGAGGACACGCTGTCGCTGTGCCGCGAGGTGCGGTTCGACGACGCGTTCATGTTCAAGTTCTCGCCGCGCGAAGGCACGCCGGCTACACGCATGCCGGCCGAGTGGACGATTCCGGACAGCGTTGTGTCGGAGCGCTTCGATCGCCTCATCAAGACGGTGCGTGGCATTTCGCGTGAGAACAATCTCAAGCGACTCGGCGACACGACTGAAGTATTGATCGAGAAGGTCGCGAAGGACGGCGAACTGCTGCAGGCCCGTTCGCGTGACTTCAAGACGGTCATGGTGCCGGCCGATGCCGGAAAGATCGGCGATTATCTCACCGTGCAGTTGAGTGGCACCACGGGCGCCACCTTCACGGGTACGCCGGTGACCGAGACCGGCGGAAAGCCCGAGCGCAAGCCACTGCCCATGGCGGTATAAGGCGAGTGTAGTGCAGCGCTCGCACGCGATGCGCTGTGCGTTCCATCGATGATGGACGCCCGATTCTGATGACGGAGGCATGATCACACCGCAGTAGGGTGTCATCATGCCTTTGCTCATTCATGCGGTGTGGTGGTGGCTCACCGGTCTCTACCTCGGGGCTGGTGACGTGTTGCCGCCTGGCATGAGTGGGTTTTCCGTGGCGGTGTGTGCCGTCATCGTGGCGCTGGGCACGACAGTGGCGCGAACCAGCGGCGTTTCGGCGAGCAGCGGACGGTGGGCCGCGCTCTGGCTGGTGCCCGCAGGTCTGGTCGTCGCGCAGTCGGCATTGCGGGAGCGGGAGGCATGCAAACGCGTCCTCAGTGCCAACGCCGCAGAGAGCGAGCGATGGGTGCTGTTGCACGACACGCCCATGCCGCGCACGACGGTGAAGGGCGTGGTGCAGGAGCGTCGCGCGTCGCCACGGTGCCGCATCAGTGGATGGTTTCGCACGGCCGCACGTGAAGCGGCCGCACGCGACACGGGTGCCGTCGCTCCGCGTGCTGGATCGTTGGTGCCTTTCACCGGCGCAACACTGCCCTCGGCGCGTGGCGTGCGGGTGGATCAGGCGGAGTTTGGAGCGGCCGTGCACACCGAGCGACTGATCGCCTGGCGGGCTGCGATCGGGCTCACCATCGACACGCTGTTCCGTTCACGCGCGCCGTTGGTGCGGGCGCTTCTCATCGCCGATCAGGACGGCATCGCGCCCGAGATCCGTGACCGATACGCCGACGCGGGGCTGGTGCACATGTTGTCGGTGTCGGGCATGCACGTCGCCATCATCGCCTCAGCGTTGCTCGCGCTGGGCGGAATGCTGCGCATCCCCCAAGCCACGCTGGCGCCCGCCTCACTTGTGCTGGTCACGCTGTACGTGGCATTGCTTGGCTTTCCCGCACCCGCCGTGCGCAGCGGCGTGATGCTGGGCGTGATGGCCCTGGCCGCCCAGATGCAGCGCCCCGTGCACGAATGGACCGCACTCGCGTTGGGCGCGGTGATTCCGACGGTCGACCCACTCGTGGTGGTGGACCTGGGCTGGCAACTCAGCGTGGGCGGCATGGCGGCGCTCGTAGCGGCGCGTGGACTGCGCCGTCGATGGCGTGCACACGCGCAGCGTCATCGTCATGCGAGCCGGGCCATTCCCGCCGTGTCCTCGTGGCTCGCCACACGACGCGGCATCAGTGGATGGCTGGTACAGGAGATTTTCACCGGCGTGGTCGCCACCCTCGTCACTGCGCCCATCATTGCATGGACATTCGGTCGCGTCAGTCTCATCGCACCGCTCTCCAATATCCCCGGTGGTGCGTTGGTCGCGCTATTGCAGCCGGCACTCTTTCTGGCACTGCTGGTGACACCCATTCCCGGTGCAGGTCCGTTCGTTGCTGACGCCACACAGCCACTGATGGCACTGCTCGACGCACTGGCTGGTGCTGCGGCCGCGGTGCCGGGTGCTGTGCTCCCCGTCGCCCCATCGCTCATGACGGTGCTGGGTACCGGCGTTGCGGCGGCCTGCATTGTTCGCGGCTCGGCGCACCCGCGCCCGACACGTTGGTGGATCGGTGCGGCAACGTCGGTGGTGGTGGCGCTTTGGGCCTCGCTGCTGCGCGGTGGGTCAGGGCAGTTCGAAATGCACGTGCTCGATGTGGGGCAGGGTGATGCGGTGGCCCTGCGCACGCCACGCGGCCGCTGGGTGCTGGTGGATGCCGGCCCGCGCTGGCAAGGCGGTGACGCCGGACGACGTGTGGTGGTGCCGTACCTGCGTCGGCGTGGTGGCGATGTCGCGCTGTTTGTGCTGTCGCATGCACACGATGATCACTCCGGCGGTGCGGCCACGGTGGTGCGAGCGCTCACTCCGCGCCTCTGGTGGGAACCGGCCTTCATCACCACCAGTCCGGGCTATCGGGAGGCGCTGTCCGCCGTTGCGGATGCTGGCACTCGCTGGCAGCGCGCACAGCCAGGGGAGGCCCTCTCGCTGGACGGCGTGCGGTTCACCGTGCTCGCTCCGGATTCGACCTGGACTGCGCACCAGACCAATGCCAACGAGACGTCAGTGATGCTGCGCGTCGACTACGGTCAGCATCGCTTCCTGCTCACCGGTGATGCGGAACATGAGGAGGAGGCGTGGGTGCACGAGCGCTGGGGCGCATCGGGGCTGCGGGCCGACGTGCTCAAGGTCGGACATCACGGCAGTCGCACGAGCTCCACGGAAGCCTTCATTGCCGCTACTGCGCCACGCCTTGCCGTGGTGTCGCTCGGCACAGGCAATCGCTACGGACATCCCGCGCCACAAACCGTGGAGTTGTTTCTGAAACACGGCATTCCGCTTGTGCGCACAGACCTCGAGGGGGCGATCATCGTGCGGTCCAACGGGCTCCGTTTGGAGGTGGAGAGTCGAGGGGAGCGATGGACAGTCGCCGAGCGGGCGCCGCCGTGAGCGTGGACACCGGCCCGTCTCAGTGCTGTGGCTAAGGTCGCTGTTTCATGGCAGGCTCCCGGTGGTCTGCTCTTGCCGGAGCTTGCCGCCAAAGGCCAGCTTTACGGCGTTGCCAACGGTCGCGAAAGCGATCGCGATTTCTCCGAGCACTCACCGTGGAGTTCTGCCGTGGTCAAGCACACCGCGACGTCTGTCGTCACCATCGAGCGATTTATCATCGAGCAGGAACGCATGTTTCCGGATGCCACCGGAGAACTTTCTGGCATCCTCTATGACATGGCGCTTGTGGGCAAGATGATCGCCAACAAGGTGCGCAGCGCCGGACTCGCGGACATCCTTGGCGCGACGAGCGATACCAACGTGCAGGGTGAAGTGCAGCAGAAGCTCGACGTCATCGCCAACGAGATCGTGGTCAAGGCCTTCGATCATGGCGGCCGCCTCTGCGCGATGGCATCGGAGGAAGAAGAGGACATCATCCACATCCCCGAGGGATTCCGCCCCGGCAAGTATGTGCTGCTGTTTGATCCCCTCGATGGTTCGTCCAACATCGACGTGAACGTGCCCGTGGGGACGATCTTCTCCGTCTTCCGGAAGATCACGCGCGGTTCGCATGGCGAGATGGAAGACTTGCTGCAGCCGGGGCGTCGCCAGGTCGCGGCCGGGTACATCCTGTACGGCTCGAGCACGATGATGGTGTACACCACCGGCCAGGGCGCGCACGGCTTCACGCTCGACCCGTCCATCGGTGAGTTCCTGCTGTCACATCCGAACATCCGCATCCCGGCCAACGCGCGCTATCTGTCGGTGAATGACGCGTATGAACAGGACTGGCCGGAGCCCACGCGTGCCCTCATGCGTCGCTATCGTGGCCTCGACGGCGAACGCAAGGCGCTCAACGTGCGCTACGTGGGTTCGCTGGTCGCCGACTTCCACCGCAACCTCCTGGGCGGTGGCGTGTTCTGCTATCCGGCCAACACCAAGTCGCCCAACGGCAAGCTGCGGCTGCTGTATGAAGCCAATCCGCTGGCGTTCATCGCCGAACAGGCGGGCGGCGCGGCCTGCGATGGCTACGGCAGCATCCTCGACGTGCAGCCCACCGAGTTGCATCAGCGCACACCGCTGTACCTCGGCAGCAAGGATGAGGTGGAGCTGGTGAGCCAGTTCCCGCTGCCCAAGTTCGTGGCGCCTGGCATTCAGGAGCGTCGGGGAGCCTCGCGAGCGGGGGCACCGGCATCGACACCGGTCTCCGCCGCACCCGCAGTCTGATCCGACGCCCTTCTGCAACCGCCGCCTTGGCAACGAGGCGGCGGTTTTGCATGCCCCCCCACTAGATTGGCACGCATGAGCGAGCGACTCTCACCCTCCGGAATTCCGGTGGGCGCCGTGGTGCGCCCCACCGATGTGACCACCGACTACGCGAACGATCTCGCCGATCCGGGCAAGTTCCCGTTCACGCGTGGCGTGCAGCCCACGATGTATCGTGGGCGTCTGTGGACCATGCGTCAGTACGCCGGTTTTGGTACGGCCAAAGCGACGAACGAGCGCTTCAAGCTGCTGCTCGACGCCGGCCAAACGGGTCTCTCGGTGGCGTTCGACCTGCCCACGCAGATGGGCATCGATTCGAGCTCGCCGCGTGCACTGGGTGAGGTGGGGCGCGTGGGCGTGGCCATCGACACGGTCGAGGATATGCACGTGCTGCTCGATGGCATCCCGCTCGACAAGGTGTCGTCGAGCATGACCATCAACTCCACGGCGTCTACGCTGCTCGCGATGTACATCGTGGTGGCGGAAGAGCGCGGCATCCCGCGTGAGAAGGTGTCGGGCACGGTGCAGAACGACATTCTCAAGGAGTACATCGCGCGTGGCACGTACATCTATCCGCCCACGCCGTCGCTCGCGCTGACGGCCGAGATGTTTCGGTTCTGTGCGGCGGAAGTGCCGCAGTGGAATCCGATTTCCATCAGCGGCTACCACATTCGTGAAGCCGGCGCGACCGCGGTGCAGGAAGTCGCGTTCACGTTTGCCGATGCGCTCGAATACGTGAAGCAGGCAGTGGATGCCGGGCTCCCCGTGGACCTATTCGCACCGCGCCTGTCGTTCTTCTTTGCGGCACACAACGACCTGTTCGAAGAAGTCGCCAAGTTCCGCGCCGCGCGTCGTCTGTGGGCGCGCCTGCTGCGCGAACGGTTTGGCGGCAACGACCAGAGCTGCCGCATGCGCTTTCACACGCAGACGGGCGGCGTGACGCTGCAGGCGCAGCAGCCGCTCAACAACGTGGTGCGTGTGACCGTGCAGGCGCTGGCTGCCACGCTGGGCGGCACGCAGTCGCTGCACACCAACGGCTACGACGAAGCCCTCGCACTGCCCACGGCCGAAGCGGCGACGCTGGCCCTGCGCACGCAGCAGATCGTCGGTTACGAGAGCGGTGTGGCACAGACCGTGGATCCGCTGGCTGGCAGCTGGTACGTAGAACAGCTCACCGACGAGATCGAACGTCGCGCCGTGGAGTTGCTCACCCGTGTCGACGAAATGGGTGGCGCCGCCGAGGCCATTCGTGCCGGCTTCTTCCAGGAAGAGATCGGCCGCAGCGCCTACGAGTATCAGCTGCGTGTGGAAGCCGGCGAGAACGTGGTGGTGGGTGTGAACAAGTTCGGGGACGGACAGGACCCGCCAATCATTCCGGCACCCGACTTCTCTGCACTCGAGCGCGACCAGGTCTCCCGTCTCGCGGCGGTTCGTGCGGCGCGTGATGCCAACGCTGTCGAGACGGCGCTGCAGCGCCTCGCGGAAGTGGCGCCGCAGTACGACACCGGACACTCGGGACCGCGTGCGGAGCTCATGCCGCTCATCATCGATGCGGTGCGAGCGCGAGCATCGGTGGGTGAAATCGCCGACACCCTGGAAAAAGTGTGGGGGCGATACCAGCCCAGCCTCTGATTTCTCGTCTCTGGACTCTATCTGGCTGATCTCTGGGCCGGCTTCAGAGGTCAGATGGAAGAGATGAGATATCAGAGATCTGACGGAGATAGATGGTGAGAGACCAGACCGTTGTAGAGATGAGAAGCCTGAGCACTTCGTCGTCTGCCTTTCGTGTGCGCCCGACGCATGGGTGGGCACGTAGCCCGGAGATCTGTCGCCGCAGAAGGCAGCCTGACTCGTGCACTCAGACTTCTCACCATCTAGGATGGTCTGATCTCTCACCATCTATATCCGTCTCAGGACAGAACTCTGCCTTCTGACCTCTGAACTCTGCACCCTCCGTGAGCACTCCCTCTGATACCGATCCCGGCAACGCCCATCCGAGGCCGTTGCCTGTGGTACGTGCCATGATCGATGCGCTCGATCGTGATCTTCTGCAGATCATTGCGCGTCGCAAGGCGCTGGTGGCCGAGGTGGCAGCATGGAAGCGGCAGCATGGATTGCGCATTCGCGATCCGCAGCGTGAGCAGCAGGTGTTGCATGATCGGCATGAACATGCAGCGGAGCTCGGACTGCCGGCTGGAGAAGTCGAGTCGATCTTTCGGCTTCTGCTGCGCTCGAGCCGTGATCAACAGGCGGCGCTGCGTGCCGAGGTGCCCATCGATCAGGAGCCGCTCACGGTCGCGGTCATTGGTGGGCATGGCAAGATCGGCCGGCTCGTTGCGCGTCTGTTTGCCGACCTGGGTCACCAACTGCTCATCGTCGATACCGACACCGCGCTGCGTGGAGCGGAAGCGGCGGCGGCGGCCGACGTCACCGTGATCAGTGTGCCGATCGAACTCACCGAGCAGGTCGTGCGTGAAGTGGGACCGCATGTGCGCGACGAGTCGTTGCTCATGGACGTGACGAGCATCAAGGAAGCGCCGATGCGCGCCATGCTCGAGTCCACGTCCGCGAGTGTGGTGGGCACGCATCCCATGTTCGGCCCCAGCGTACACACGGTGCAGGGGCAGCGTCTCGTGTTGTGTCGCGGCCGTGGCGATACGTGGGCCGACTGGGTCTCGCGGACGTTTGCGGCGCGCGGTCTGGTGGTCACCGAAACCACGCCCGTGCAGCACGACCGTGCGATGTCGGTGGTGCAGGTGCTCACGCACTTCCAGACACAGGTGCTCGGCCTCACCCTCGCGCGCATGGGTGTGCCACTGTCGGAGACGATGCCGTTCACGTCGCCGGCCTATCTGCTCGAGCTGTACGTGGCCGCGCGGCATTTCGCGCAGGACCCGGCGCTGTATGGGTCCATCGAGATGCGAAACCCACGCACGGGCGAAGTGACGGCCGCCTTCGGTGCCGCCGTGCAGGAGCTGGCCGGTGTCATCGCGGACGGCGATCAGGTCGCCTTCACGCGGCTGTTCCAGGATGTGCGCGCGTTCTTCGGCGATTTCACAGCTGAGGCGCTGGAACAGTCGAGCTTCCTGATCGACCGGATCGTGGAACGGCAGTAGATTGACGATGTGGCCTCGTTTCCTTCCCGCCTAACCGGAGCCTCCATGCGCTCTTCCTTCCGTTTCGCCGGACTGCTCGTGCCGGCCGTATTGCTCACCAGCGTCGCCGCCACGCGCGCGCCGCTCGTCGACTGGACCGCCAAGCTCGCCGGCAAGGACGGCCGCAAGGTGACTGGCTCGGCTACCGTGAAGCCCACCGCCGACGGCAAGGGTGTCGATGTGCAGGTGACGCTCGACGGTGATACGCCGGGCGCGACTCGTCCCTGGCATATTCACACCGGTAGCTGCGCCAAGAGTGGCGGTGTGTTTGGCGGCGGACGGGCCTACACGCCCATTGTGATCGACGCGAAGGGCCATGGGTCGGCCAAGGCCACCGTGCCCGCCACGCCCGCCGATACCACGACCTACTACGTGAATATCCACGATTCGGCGGCGGCGATGAGCATCATTGTTGCGTGCGGAGACCTCGCCAAATAGCTGGGTAGGGTGGGCAGGTCGTGACGGGATGAAAGGGGGCGAGGTCAGGCAGACACCTGAAACCGCGCCCCCTCACTCGTGTAGATTTCTGTCATGAAGATTTCCCTGTCCTCCCGGCATCTCGCGGCGGCCGTCGGTGTGCTTCTGCCACTGCTCGCGCCCCAGGGCGCGGATGCGCAGTCCAAGACCACCATCCGCGACCGCGCTCGCCAGGAAGCCGTTCGCGAAGCCGTGACCGATGAGTCGCGCTTTTCGGTGCTCGATGGTGTGGTCACCGATTCGTTGCTGCGCCCGCTCAATTCCGCCGATGTCACGGTCGTGGGCACCGGCGCGAAGGTCGTTACGTCGGAGAACGGCCGCTTTCGCATGCTGCAGGTGCCCCCGGGGCAGTACCTGCTCATTGTGCGGCGTATCGGCTACGCGCCCACGTCCGGCATGATCGAGGTGCCAGCGCGCGATACCGTGCGCCTGAGTTATGTGCTCGAGCGCTCCAGCAACATGCTCGATACCATGCGCATCCGCGGTACCCGCGTTACGGTGCGCATGCGTGAATTCGACCAGCGCCGCCGCCTGGGCATTGGCCAGTTCATCACCCAGGAAGAAATTGAGCGCCGTGGTTCATTGGCCACGTCCGATTTCCTGCGCTACATGCGTGGTGTGCAGGTCTCGCAGGTGACCACGGACTTCTTCGCTGGTACGCAGGTCTATTCGCGTCGCGAAGGCGCTGGTATGAGCGACGGTGTGGGCGCGCAGTGTGCCATGCAGGTACTGTTGGACGGCATCATCCTGCCCAAGAACTTCAATCTCGATCTGTTGCCGCCGCCCAAGCAGGTGGCTGGTATCGAAGTGTATTCGGGTGCGGCGACCATCCCGCCCCAGTTTGGTGGTCCCGATCGTCGCTGTGGCGTCGTCGCGGTGTGGACGCGAGACGGGTACTACTGAAACGGAAATCACCTCGCCTTTGCCGACGTGGCGCGATCGGTCTGTCTAGTCTTGGTCCTACTATATGGAAGTG
>NZ_DASWXE010000057.1:0-5164 GCF_036405635.1 Gemmatimonas sp.
ACCGTGGGTTCCTCACTCACGACCCGCAATGCGCAGAACTACTTCTTGGCGCAGACGCTCGACTTCAAGGACAAGTACATCGCCGACTTCCTCGTGCGTCGTGACGCGTCCTCACTGTTCGGCGCGGCGACCCGCTGGGCGAGCTTCTATCGTGTGTCCGGTTCGTGGCGCTGGAACGAAGACCTGCAGATCCCCGGCATTCAGGAAGGCCGCATCCGCGCTTCGCGTGGAACGGCAGGTGTCCGCCCTGGATTCTACGATCAATACGAGACGTATTCTGTCTCGCAGGGCCAGATCACCAAGGCGCAGTTGGGGAACAAGAACCTCAAGCCCGCCACGCAGACGGAAGACGAGTATGGCCTGAACGTCACGTTCTTGGACAAGTTCGATGCCGAGGTGGTGTATGCATCGCGCAACACGCAGGATGCCTTCCTGAGTGTCCCGTTGTCGTTGGCCCAGTCGGGTGGTTTTACGTCGCAGATTCAGAACGCCGCGACGATCTCGGCGAAGACCTGGGAGCTTTCCCTGCAGTCGCGATTGTGGGACAGCCCAAACGTGAGCTACTCCGTGGGCCTCACCGGCGACCGGACCAGGCAGCGGATTGAGAAACTTGGTCGTGCTCCCTATCGCGTGACGTTCACGGGCCAAGGTCAGAACCAGAACGTCTTCTTCTACAAGGAAGGCGAGCCGCTCGGCATCATCTACGGCAAGCGGTGGCTGCGCACGCTGGAAGAAGTCTCCCAGCAGCAGAAGGACCCGAACCTGTACGTGGTGAACAGCGACGGTTACGTCGTGCTGAAGAGTGCACTGGGAACGGCCACTGAAGCGCCGGTTGCCTACCTGGATGCGAGCGGCAACAACCAGGTCGTGATCGGTGATGTGAACCCCGATTTCTCGTTCGGCTTCACGCAGACACTGCGGGTCAAGAATCTGTCGGTGTATGCCCTCATCGACGGCGTGAAGGGTGGTGATCTCTACAACTTCACCAAGCAGTGGATGTTCCAGGACGGCCGTCATGGTGTGCAGGGTCAGGGCAACCGCCCGGAAGCGGAGCGTCGCCCGCTCGCCTGGTACTCCAGCGGTCTCTACGACGGCATCAACGCCAACTCCTACTTCGTCGAGAACGGCGGCTACGCGCGTCTGCGCGAACTGAGCGTGGCTTACCAGTTCACCCCCGCGCTGCTGAGCAAGGTGGGCATGAGCCGCCTGTCGCAGGGCTTCAAGGTGTCGGTGGTTGGCCGCAACCTGATGACCTGGACCAAGTACACGGGCTTCGACCCGGAAGCGACGTCGGGTGGTGACTTCAACTTCCGCATCGATGGCTTCCGTTATCCGAATTTCCGCACGATCACGGCGATGATCGACGTGTCGTTCTGAACCCGCTGATCAATTACGGAGCATACTCGTGAACAATCGCATTCTTCGATCGATCCTCACGCCGGTCGCAATGTTGTCTGTTGCGGCCTGTGCGGAACTGGACGTATCCAATCCGAACAACCCGGATATCTCGCGTGCGCTGGCCAGCCCGGCCGACGTGGCGAAGATCGGTAAGTCAGCGGTGAACTCCTGGTATCTGGCTGCCACACACTACGAGCCGACGATGGCGTTGGAGGTGACCGCCGACGTGCTGACCGCCAACTTCGGCAACTTCGGCATGCGCTTCAACAACGTGGAGCCGCGCATTGCCTACAACAACATCTCGTCAGGCGCTGACGCGTTGGTCTCATCGCGTCCATGGGATCGGACCTATGGTGCACTGGGCGCTGCCAACGACGCGCTTCGTGCCATTGCCGGCGGTACGGTGATTCCGGGTGCGTCTGGAACCGAAAAGACCCAGGCCGCAGCGCTGTTCGCTCAAGCCGCATCGCTGACCAATCTCGCTCTGCTCTTCGACAAGTCTTTCGTAGTGACAGAGCGTTCGGACATGACCAAGGCGCCGGAGCTCGTTCCTTACACCGCGGTGCGTGACTCGGCGCTCAAGTCATGGGATGCGCTCATTACGCTCGCGACTGGAAAGACCTGGTCGTGGGATGCCGATGCGATGCCGCTCACGGTGCCGCAAACGGCGGCCAACATCGCCCGTATCGCCAACACCATGGCGGCTCGTACACTCATGCTGACGGCACGCACGGCCCAGGAAAACTCGGCGACGAGCTGGGCGCGGGTGCTCTCGTATGCGGACAAGGGACTCACTGGAACCGGTCTGACCGATATCGACTTCAGCGTCGTATCGGACGGCGGCAACGTGTGGTACAGCTATGTCACGCTGTACGGCAACTACGATTCGTGGCTGCGTGTCGATCAGCGTCTCATCAACCGCATGGCGCCGAATGTGCCGGTCAAGTATGCCGGCACCAACGTTGCCCCGCAGTCGAATGATCGACGTTTGACCGCGGTAACCACGCCGTGCACGGGTGCCGGGCAGCCCGCTGCATGTCTCACCGGCATCACGTCCGACTACGTATACCTCGGCACAGTGCTGGGTGACCCGGCTCGCGGCATCTACATGCAGTCGCCGTACTATCACCGCCGCTATCGCGACATCTCGTTCTCGGTGGCCACGGCCAATCATGCGGGCAAAGCGATGCCGTATGTGCTTGCCGCCGAAAATGATCTCATTATCGCCGAAGCGCTGGCTCGCACGGGTGGTGATCTCAACCGCGCGGCGACGCTCGTCAACAAGACCCGCGTGACGCGTGGTGGTCTGGCTCCGGTGGCCGCAACGCAGGCGGCGCTGCTCGATGCCATCAGCTACGAGCGTGAGGTGGAGTTGCTCAACACCAATGCACTGGGCCTGTTCGATCGCCGGCGCACTGACTCGCTGCAGCCCCTCAGTTTCCGGCAGTTGCCCATCCCGGGCAAGGAGCTCGAAACACTGCAGCTGCCGTACTACACGTTTGGCGGAAACTGAGTCGCACTGTCCAGAAAAGCAGAACGGGTGCCCGGCATACGCCGGGCACCCGTTCTGCTTTGTGTTCACTTCTTTTTCTTCTCTTCGACAAGCTTGAGATTCGAGCAGGCGATGACGTTTTCGAGACCCGTCCCGCCGCGGTACACGTTCACGTGAACGTTCCCGGACCCTGGCGGAATGACCAGCTGCATCTCCTGTACGTCGATCTCGCCACGACCATTTGTGCCCATCTCGATGCCTGGAAACTGCGCGATGGGCATGAAAGCGGGTGTTCCGCTCCCGCATCGGCCCGGATTGGCCGACCAGTTGAGAATTTCTGTCTGGTTGAGGCTGGTGTTGATCATCAGCGTGACGCGGGAACGATCGGTGCTCTCGCGAAACACGATCCGCACCTGTCCAAAGATCCGCTGCGATCCGCGCATGCCCACGCCACCAGAGGTTTGCTGGATGGGCCGGAACTGGCCGTCGTACGTACGCGCCTGCATCACCTTCACCGAGTCCTGTGCGGCACTTGGTTGGGCCAAGAGCAACAAGGCGCCCGCCAGTGCAGCGGACAGTTGAACACGGTGTGACATCAGAAGCCTCCCGTCGAAGAGGGACTGGGAACTGCGTTTTCAGTCATTGAAATCCGCTGGACGGAGAAGATACGTCTCACCCCAGGTCGTTCGTTAGTCCCACGGTGGTGCGTCAGGACGCCGCCCAATCACCGGTCACCAGTTCTTCAATCAGCGCCGCTGAGCGCTCAGTGGCGCCGCGCTCTATCTCCACCACATGACGCGCTGACGCCCCCGACGCGACCTGAAGGGATTTGTCGAACAGCCAGGCATTGAGCTGCTGTTGCATGGACGCGGCGTCTGTCACCACGGCGCCGCCGCCGGCTGCCAACAGCAAACCGGCTTCACGGCTCATGTCGTGGCGCGGGCCAAAGATGACGGGTGCGCCAAAGGCCGCGGGTTCAATGACCGAGTGCAGGCCAGCGGCATGAAAACCACCACCGACAAACGCCGCTGTGGCGAGAGCATAGAGGTCGCCCAGCACACCGACGCGGTCCACGACAATGACATCAATGAATTGATCCGCTGTCCGCTGCTCGAGCTCACTGAGTGTGGTGTGCCGTAACCCCGATGTACGGGCCCAGGCAAGAATGGGATCGACATGCTCGGCCGTAGGCTCATGTGGCGCGATGATGAGTCGTGCCGATGAGTGCTGAGCATGCAGTGCCTTCCATGCGGGCAAAAGCACCTGCTCGTCGGCTGGCCAGGTGGAACCTGCCACCAGCGTGGCGCGATCACTCGCCAACATTCGCAGCATGGGCGACGCGCGATCGACACGCTGTGCTCGTGTCCATACCTGGTCGAAGCGCGTGTCTCCGGTGCGATGCAGGACGTCCGGACGCACGCCAAGTTCGATGAGACGTGCACCGTGCTCATCGTCGATGGCACCCACCGCACTGAGCGCTCGGTATGCGTCTCCGAGGAGCGCGCGGGCGAATGGGCTACGCCGTCCGGAGCGTGGCGCCACGGTGCCACTGATCAACGCCACGGGTATGCTGCGCGCCATCGCCCGTTCCACCAGCGCGGGCCAGATATCGAGCTTCGCGAATACCAGCGCCGAGGGCTCGAGTGCTTTCAGCATGCGATCGGCCGCCTCGACCGTATCGAAGGGCAGATAGCCTGACAGGTCTGCGCCGATACTCGAGGCAAACGATTCGGCGCTCGGCGAAAACCACGAGTACGCGAGCTGCCAATCCGGATGCCGCGCCTTCAGCGCATGAGCCACTGGACGCGCCTGCAACCCTTCACCCACCGATGGCGCGTGCATCCACACGAGCGGACGGGAACGATCTCGCTCGGCAATGCATTGCTGTTCCCACCGTTCGAGCGCCCGCCGCCGTACCCGGAACGTTCGCAGCAGCTTGTTGCTGGAACGCGGGGCTGCGATAGCCGCAACGCTATCCGCGACCGGAGTCAGAGCCGCAGCGAAGCTCGCGATCCCAGAATAGAACGGGCGCAGCAACGGATGCACGAGCCGCGAGGTGAAGGTGAAACCGAGGAGGCGTCGTGCTATCGACCGGGAGTGGGCGCAGCGCCACCGGCGGCCATGCGCTTCTTGAACATCACCAAGGCGGTATCGATGGCATTGGCGAAGTCAGGATAAGGCACGGCGCCTCTCAACATGAACTCACCCACCACGAACGATGGCGTGGACTGCACGCCAGCCTGCGAGGCCTGCTGGATGTCGGCCTGTACCAGC
>NZ_DASWXE010000058.1:0-9234 GCF_036405635.1 Gemmatimonas sp.
GCACGGCCGCCTGAAAGCGCTTGCCCTCGCACTCTTCGCACACCGACGTGACACCGGCCATCATGCCCAGGTCGGTGTAGATGACACCCGCACCATTGCACGTGGCGCAGGCGCCCTCGGAGTTGGCGCTGAACAAGGCCGGCTTCACGCCGTTCGCCTTTGCGAAGGCCTTGCGAATGGGCTCAAGCAATCCGGTGTACGTGGCAGGATTGCTGCGGCGTGATCCGCGAATAGCCGACTGGTCTACCGTCACCACGCCAGGCTTGCCACTCACCGACCCGTGAATGAGCGAGCTCTTGCCCGAACCGGCCACACCCGTCACCACCACCAGCACGCCGGTGGGAATATCGACGTTCACGTTCTGCAGATTGTGCGTCTTGGCGCCACGCACCTTGAGCGTACCGGAGGGCTTGCGCACCGTCTTCTTGAGTGCTGCGCGATCGTCGAGATGACGACCGGTGAGCGTGCCACTCTTGCGTAGCGCCTCCACCGTGCCTTCGAATACGATCTCGCCGCCCGCCGTGCCCGCACCAGGCCCCAGATCCACAATATGATCGGCGATGGCGATAGTCTCCGGCTTGTGCTCCACCACCAGCACGGTGTTGCCCTTGTCACGCAACTGGCGCAGCAGGTCGTTCATGCGCTGGATATCGTGCGGATGCAGGCCGATGGTGGGTTCGTCGAACACATACGTCACGTCGGTGAGCGACGAGCCCAGATGGCGAATCATCTTGATACGCTGAGCCTCACCGCCCGACAGCGTGCCCGACGGACGATCGAGACTCAGGTAGCCCAGACCGATCTGCACAAACGAATCGAGTGTCTCCTGCAGTGACGTGAGCAGCGGCGCCACCGCGGCCGCCTTGATCGACCGTACCCACCCGGCCAGCTCGTCGATCTGCATCGTGCACACATCGGCGATGTTGTGCTTGCCGATCTTCGAGGAGCGTGCGGCTTCGTTGAGACGCGTGCCCTTGCAGTCAGGACAGGTGGTGAAGGTGACCGCACGTTCCACGAATGCCTGGATGTGCGGCTGCAGCGACTCGACATCCTTGGTCAGGAACGACTTCTGGATACGCGGCACCAACCCTTCATGGGTCAGGTTGGCGCCGGCCACCTTCACCTTGATCGGGGCCTGGTAGAGAAAGCTTTCGCGTTCCTTCTTGGTGTACTTGCTGATCGGCTTGTCAGGATCGAGCCCCGCGGCCGCAAACATGCGCACATACCAGCCATCGGCGCTGTATCCTGGCACCGTGATCGCGCCGTCGTTGAGCGACTTGGTCTCGTCAAACAATTGCGTGAGGTCGATATCATTCACCGACCCCATGCCTTCACACCGCGGACACATGCCGCCGTTCACGGTGAAGGTCTTCTTCTCCGCCTTGGCGTTGTTGCCCTTCTCCACCACCACCGAGCCCACCGCACGCATCGACGGCACGTTGAACGAGTAGGCATTCGACGCGCCGATGTGCGGCTTGGCAATGCGACTGAACAGCACGCGCAACATCGCGTTCGCATCCGTCACGGTGCCGACCGTCGAGCGCGAGTTGGCGCCCATGCGTTCCTGGTCGACGATGATGGCCGTGGTGAGGCCTTCCAGCACATCCACCTCGGGGCGGCCCATGCTGGGCATGAAACCCTGCACAAAGGTGCTGTAGGTCTCGTTGATCAGACGCTGCGATTCGGCGGCGATGGTGCTGAACACCAGCGACGACTTGCCCGAGCCGGACACGCCCGTGAAGACCGTGAGACGCCGCTTGGGCAGCTCCAGACTCACGTCCTTCAGGTTGTTTTCGCGCGCTCCCTGCACGCGGATGGTGTCGTGGCTGTCTGCCGCGTGAACACCCGGCGCCGCAGCGGTGGATGCGAACTTGGACGTGGCCGACTTCTTCGCCGTCATACCGTCTTCTCGAGCAGTTCGACAAGCTTGCCACCCATCATGTTCCAGCCATAACGCGCGCCACCGAACTCGCGCTTCTGCTCTTCCTTGAAGCCGGTCTGTACCAGCTTGAGCAGCGTGCCACCATCGGTGGGCTGAAGCGTGAACGTGACCACTGTCTCGAGGAACGGCACGGTCCAGGTGTAGCTGATGCGGCGCGGCGGGTCGACTTCGAGCATGCGGCAGTTCACGATGCCGTCCCAGCCGGGATACGGCTGCGTCTTGTACGTGAACTCCTTACCCGGCACCAGCTCGAGATCGATCACCGGCAGCAGCCACTCGGCCAGCAGCGCTGGTTCGGTGAGCGCCCGCCACACCTTTTCGGGCGCATGACGCAGGTCGAACTCGAACGCGATGGTTTCAGTCTGCGACGGGGCGGTACGGTCGAAGGTCGACATCAGTCCATCTTCTCCAGCAGGCGTTCGAGGCGATCGACGTGTTCCATCCAGAACGCGCGATAGTGAGCGATCCAGTCGATGAGCGGCTTCATGCCCTGTGGCTGCACGCGATAGTAGACATGCCGACCTTCGCGGCGTCCACTCACCAGCCCGGCGTCCTTGAGCGTGGCGAGGTGTTGCGAGACGGCCGGCTGCGAGATGTCGAAGCGCGTGGTGAGATCCTTCACGGCCGCCTCCCCCCGGGTGAGCGATTCGAAAATCGCGCGACGGCTGGGGTCAGCAAGCGCCTGAAAGATCTTGTTTTGGGCATCGGCTGCGAGTTGCATGCTTCAATTCATAAGTTTTCACTTATGTGTTGTCAAGCAGTGCGCCGAGATCGCCCACGGGACATCACGCAAATCCTACGGCTTGAACTCGTCAAAGTGCTTGGTGGCGCAGCTTTCGCACATCGAGTGCGTCACGCTCACCTTGTGCTCGGAGAGGTATTCCTCGATCCGGCGCCAGTAGCCGTCGTCGTCACGCACCTTGTTGCACCAGGCGCACAGCGGGAGCATGGACGAGAGCTGCTGCACATTGGCCAGCGCCCGGCGCAGGTCGTCGTTGCTCTGCCGCAGGTAGGCCACGAGCACCCCGACAAACAGCGCGACCATGAAGAGGCTCACCTCCACGTCGCCGAGCATTTGCACGGCGGCGGATCGCACGGGATTGGCATCCACCGCGGCCTGCGTGGCGAGCAACGAGCGGGTGGCGTGAAAGAAGGCTTGGAAGGCCATCACCATGGCCGGGAAGCGCATCAGCGGGCGCACATGATCGGCGGCGCGCCACAGCACCAGCGCCGCTGCCAGTGACAGGGATCCCCACACCACGCTGTTGGTGGGCGCACGCCACCCCTGCATCGCCGGCACGGCGCGCAGCAGTAGCAACAACAGCAGGTGCGACGCCACGATCAGACAGATCACCCGCCTCTGCTGCGGGCGCTGGGCTGTCTGCTGTGCGGCCAGCAGCAGGAGCGCGTGTCCGCAGGTGACGGTGATGGTGGGGATCAGGCGCGGCAACGTGTCCGGCGGCAGCATCGAGCGCGCCACGAAGAACAGGTCAGCCGCGGCAAGTGTCCATGCCGCGATGATCCATAGCCGCAGCGATTGTCCGGACGCCTCCAGCCTCCAGTACTGGCTCAGAACGCCAGCCAGAATCACGCCAATGAGCAGGTTGACGAGATAGTTGACTGTTTCCTGAGACATCGCGGGCGGGGGGTCGACGTCAGCCACGCGCACGTGGCAATGCGGTACAGCGGACGTCGGGAATCTATAGGCGGGTCCACACTTCGAGAGGCGGCATCTGCAACGCCCCTATCCCTGTACGGCTTCTATCTGGGACGAAACGGGCACAAATCCGCCAATGGGCCCGCGTGTCTTGCGCAGCAGAAACTCCGAATGCCCAGCCACCATGAACTCCGTCAACTCGCCAATGACCTGATAACCCGCCCGTTCGTACATCCGACGCGCATCCGGATTGAACGACGACACACACAGAAAGACATTCGGCGACCGGGAAAAGATGTGTTCTTCCAACAGCTGCAGCACGCCAGCGCCGACACCACGCCCACGCCACGCCGGGGCCATGCACAACGATTGCAGATAGCCCGAGAACGGACCGGCCATCCACAGCACGGCCAACCCCGCGCGCTCACCGTCCACCGACACGACATAGGCTTCGCGCGTCGGATCTTTCATGAGCGCGAGTGACTGCTCGAACGACCGGCCCAGTGTGACCCATGGCTCCGACTGCGCCATGAGTCGCGCGCACCATTCCGCATCATCGGCTTCGGCGATGCGGTGTATCGACGGTACCAGCGGTGTGTTGATCAATCGTTCGCCGGCGGCCCCTTGATCCGCCGGTCCATCTGGCGCATGGCGCCGAGGTGATACGCGATATGCGCCACGCTGCCGAACATGCCGTTCATTTCGAGCCGATTCACATCGCGCGGCGTACCCAGTGTGCCCAGCCATTGCGTGCACGCCGTCGCCAGCGCCGCCTTGCGCTCCGCCCACTCGGACTCGTTCACGGAAATCTTCTCCCAGCTCTCTGCCCAGTTGGCATCGGCGAACGGGTTCTCTCCCGCCGACCAACGGTTCATGAGCGACAGCCCGTATCGCACGTGCTCGACATGGGCCGCGATCGAAGCGCCGCCGTCATGCACCACCGACGCGTCAGCCGCCGAGATCTTGTCGAGCGATGCCAGCAATCCCTTGTCCCCGCGGTTCAGGACAAAGCCACCACTCTCGGGAACTCCGTTGACGAGTTCACTGCACAGCGTGGACAGAGTTTCCGCAACGTCGCGTGTATTCATGATCCATGCACTCCAGGCTTGATGCGATTGGCCAGGGTGAGACCCAGCCATGCCATGGGCAGGTACGCGCCAACGAGGTCCAGGACAATGAACCATGTGGGCGCCGGGATCATGGAACTTGCCGCAATGCCCCCGCACAGGAATGCGGCGCTGATCACGTATGCCACCACTCGGCGGTGCGATACGGACAGCAGTGCACCGATAAGCGCCCCGACGAGTGTGCCGAGCGCATGCGCCAGGAAGGGCATGATGTAATGCCTGGGCTCGAGCAAAGGGATTGCTGCCGTCAGCCCCTCGGCCGTCGTCATGTCAGTGCCCGGCGGCGGCGCGATCAGCTTGGGCCCCAAGGTGACGATCGCCATGTTCACGCTGCCGCCAAGGAAGAGACCGACGAGCAAGGCGAGGGCGTTGCGGGCAAACGTCTTCATGGGGCGCTCCGTGGAGGTCGGCTGGCGGTTGCGCGCGAGTGCGCGGAACCAGCCGGGAACATGCGCCGGATGCATGCGGCAGGCCAGCGTCGTTCACCCCGACCGCATGACCGGCCTTCATGCTCTTGGCGGCCTGATGAATCACGATGGCCGCTCCTCCACCACGTGGCTGGAGTGTGATCAATCCCTCGACCACCTCTCCGCTTCCCTCGAAGCCAAAGTAGCGCATGTAAAAGTCCGCCATGCGCTTCATGTCGCGGGCATAGATGAGCACCGTGCCAAGCGGTGTCGGCATATGAGGGTCCGGTGAAATGGCGATATGCGTTGGGCGTTACCGCATCAGCCGCGCGGCCAGCATCCAGGTGCAAAACCCCATCAGCCCGAGCCAGAGTATCCACAGCAGGACACGCACACCGCGTCCAGCGGGGCGTGCCTGGAGTATGAACAACGGAATCGGTGTGGCGAGGCTGAGCGCGATGCCCGCGAGACTGCCCAGCGCAATGCCACGATACTGATCGGGCTCGAAGTCGGGAACACCGGCTTGCCACTCAGGCCACACGCGCCAGAGGATGAACGCGTTGAGGAGGACGCTGCCGAGACAGAACACCCCGAGCAATTTCAGCAGGAAACGCTGGCGGAGCGTCGCGGGAGACGGGACAGCCGGCTGGGTGGACGTCATGGACATTGAATTGGTGGGCGGGAAATTCCCCTCACCAAGCGCACGGAGGGCTGGCCAGAACATGCAGCGGCCAGGCGTGGGCGGCCAGCCGCATGAAATGGCCCGCATTCCAACGATCGCCCCCTGTCGGGGTGTATGACTGGCGATTCCCTGTCATTGTCCCGTCCCTCTCTCGAATGCGTATCCTCATGAGTCGCTCGCTTGTCACCGCGTCAATGATCGTCAGCCTCCTTGCTTTGGCATCGGTGACAGGCGCGCAAGCGCCTACCAGGTCAGCGCCGGCAGCGTCCCTCGCGAGTACCGTGGATGCCTACGCACACCGGACCGGCTTCAGCGGCACCGTGCGTGTGGAACATCGAGGCAAGCGTCTGCTGCAGCGACATTATGGCCTGGCCAATCGTAGCCATGCAGTTCCCGTCGACTCCACGACGCGATTCTGGGTTGCCTCGATCACCAAGCTCTTCACGGCGGCACTGGTGATGCAGCAGGTGGAAGCGGGACGCATCGATCTGGCCGCCCACATCAGCACATATCTGCCCGACTACAAAGGTCCGGCGGCCGATACCGTCACTGTGCAACAGCTGCTCAATCACACCTCGGGCCTCGAGCCGTTCGAACACATCACCAGCTACGACGACGCCGTACGCAACGGCATGCCCGAATACCAGCTCCCGCACACGCCGGCGCAGCTGCTGACGCAATACGCGAGCGGCAAGGTGAACACCACGCCGGGATCGGCGTTCAACTACAACAACGCCGACTACATCGTGCTCGGTGCGATGCTCGAACGAGTCAGCGGCACGACCTACGAGCGCCTGCTGCAGGACCGCCTTCTCACGCCACTGGGCATGACGAACACAGGGCTCATGCGTGCGCAGGCGATCACGCCACGCCTGGCGACGACCTACATGCGCGCCGACACGCCCGCGCCACTGCTGCGTGATCTCCCGGTGTTCCCCGAAAACTGGTGGGCGGGAGGTGCGCTGTACTCCACCGCCGCCGATCTCTCCACCTTCGCCCGCGCCCTGTACAACGGCCGTGTGATCTCGCAGGCATCGCTGACCACACTGCTCATGCCGGGCCTCGAGGAATATGGTTTCGGTCTCTGGGTGGCATCGCAAACCATCGAGGGCACCAAGCATCGATTCGCGCAGCGCCCGGGCCAGATCATGGGCGCCAATGTCACCCTGCTCCGCTATCTCGACGACGATCTCACCGTCATCATCCTTGGCAACACCAACCTCGCCGATATCGATCGTTTCGGTTTTCTTATCGGACGCACCGTGCTACGCTGATTGACCCATACCACGAGGCCCCATGCTCCGAGCCATCACCGCGCGCGTCGCGCTCCTGCTGCTTGCCCTCACTGCGCCGGCGCAGGCGCAACAGCGGCTCAAGGTGTTCATCTCGGTCGACATGGAAGGCATCGCCGGCGTCGTCACGGGCGACCAGCTCAGCCCCACCGGCTTCGAATATCAGCGCTTCCGCGAGTTCATGACCGCCGAAGCGCTGGCCGCCATCGAAGGGGCCAAGGCCGCCGGTGCCACAGACATCATGGTGGCCGATTCGCACGGCAACATGCAGAACCTGCTCATCGAGAAGCTGCCGTCCGATGTGATTCTCGTGCGTGGCCCGGTGCGCCCACTCGGGATGATGCAGGGCATCGACTCCACGTTCCATGCGGCCGTATTCATCGGCTATCACTCAGCCACCACCAACCTGAACGGCGTGCGCGCGCACACGTTCTCGAGTGCGCGCTATACCTCGGTGGAGCTCAACGGCGCCCCGATGGCCGAATCGAGCTTCAACGCCGCCTTGGCGGGCTACTACGGGGTGCCCGTCGTGGCCATCTCGGGAGACGAAGCCGCCGTGGCCGAACTGGTCGCTCTGTCTCCGCGGGCAGCAACCGCGGTGGTGAAGCAGTCCATCGGCTTTCATGCCGCGGCCACGCGTACACCGGCCGCCGCGCAGGCGATGATCCGTGAGGCGGTGCGTGCCGGTGTCGCACGCCGCGCGGAAATGACGCCGCACCGCGTGCAGGCACCGGTGCGCCTTGACCTCGGCTTCAAGAGCTACCGCGCCCCGGAGCTGCTCGCCTACCTGCCCATGGTGCAGCGCACCACGGCGCACAGCATTCGCTACTCGGCCGGTTCGATTCTCGACATCGCGCGATTCCTGTCGTTCATCGGAGCGTACGCGCCTGAAGTCGAGCCCTGACTGAGTGGCCCGCCCGGCCCACACAGAGTCACTCGCGTGGCTTCGTTGCCGATGGTGAGGTGGACGATGTGAATGTCTCCACCTCATGCTGTGCATCAGCCAACCGGCGCACATCGTCCCCCAACAGGCGTGCCGCGTCAATCAATGTGGTGAGCGGCGCCAGATCGTTGGCTCCGGCATGCAGGCGCAGCAGGTCGAGGCGCACACTCTCGAGCGCCGCCACGCTCTCCTTGAGGTGCCGCGTGGCGGCGACCCGTCGCGATTGCAACACGTCATCCTGACTGGCGCTGCGCGACGCGGTGGCTTCGAGCGCTGCCAGCACGTCGAGCGCGGCCCGCGCTTCCGCCGCCCGCGCTTCGAGCGCCTCGAGGGTGGCCGGCAATTCCGCCAGCTCCTCACGATACGCCGCCGGTAGTGCCGCAAACAGTTCGGCCGCAGCCACGCCGAGTGCAGACTCCGTTGCCCGAAACGCACCGGCGTTCACCGATCGCTCCGGCGCCCCGAGTCGTTTCGCGAACCAGGATCCCACACGGCTCTTCCACAGTCGCTCGCGCATGCCCGACTGCCACCATGCGCGCACCCGTCGCGGAATGAATGCCACGCCGAGTGCATTGCTCACGGCGCCCAGCAGCAGCGTACTGAATACGGGCGCCATGATCACCACGGGCCCCATCGTGCGCTCGTGAATGGTCCCGTTGATCAGCAGCCCAACGGTGACAGCGAGCCATGTCGACGCCAGGATGGTCGCGACACGCAGCGCGCGGTGTGCGGTGGGTGGTTCACCATGCAGTGAGATCGCTTCCGTTTCGGCGCGCTCACGGCGTTCCGTTTCCAGCGCGCCACGCAGGTCGGCCAGTGTGAAGCCCGCGCGAAACTGACGACGCGCCTGCTCGAGGTGAAAGCCCATCACCGGCAGGAGCGGTGCGGCGGTGATGGCCGCGAGCACCACGATGTCGGCTGGCCCATTGGGGCGATTGCCTGTCACCCAGGCAATCAGGTTGGCCGTGGTCAGCGCGCCAAAACCGCCCGACCACGCGAGATAGGGAAGCAGCAGGGGATTGTTGGCCTGCAACCACGCACGTAATGACGGCGACAGGGATGGCCGTGCCTGCACCACCGGTGCCAGCGCCGATGCGAGCGACTCGGCGTCGGGAAACCGATCGGATGCGCGTTGCGCCAGACAGCGATCGATGGTGGCACCCAATGACGCGGGAAGTCCGGGT